>JAIXRD010000172.1 GCA_027485365.1 Cryomorphaceae bacterium
ATGATGGTTGATCCGAAGTACGGGGGTTCTGGAATGGATACCTTATCCTATGTGTTAGCTATGGAAGAAATTTCAAAGGTTGATGCGTCTACCTCGGTGTGTATGTCGGTTAACAATTCCCTGGTTTGTTGGGGTATTGAGAAATATGGAAACGAAGAACAAAAACAAAAGTATTTAGTTCCACTTGCTAAAGGAGAGAAAATCGGTGCGTTCTGCTTGTCAGAGCCTGAGGCTGGGTCGGATGCAACTTCTCAACGTACCACAGCGATTGACCACGGAGATTATTACCTACTAAATGGAACCAAAAACTGGATTACCAATGGGTCATCGGCATCTGTTTATTTAGTAATTGCACAAACCAGTGTTGAATTAGGTCATAAAGGAATTAATGCCTTCATTATTGAGCGTGGCATGGAAGGATTTGTGGTGGGTGCGAAGGAAGACAAAATGGGAATTCGTGGTAGCGATACGCATACCTTATTATTCAATGACGTTAAAGTACCGAAAGAGAATCGCATTGGCGAGGACGGTTTTGGATTCAAGTTTGCCATGAAAGTATTGAGTGGTGGACGAATCGGGATCGCCGCGCAAGCCTTAGGGATTGCAGCGGGAGGTTTGGAATTGTCTGTTGCCTACTCAAAAGAGCGTCAAGCCTTTGGAAAAGAAATTTACAAGCATCAAGCGATTGCGTTTAAGCTAGCTGATATGGCGACAGAGATCGAAGCAGCGCGAATGTTGGTTTACAAGTCTGCAGTAGATAAGGATCAAGGAAGAAACTACGACCAATCCAGTGCCATGGCTAAATTGTATGCATCAAAAGTAGCGATGGAACAAACCGTTGAAGCGGTACAAATTCATGGCGGTTATGGCTTCGTGAAAGAATATCACGTGGAGCGCCTCATGCGCGATGCTAAAATCACCCAGATTTACGAAGGAACTTCAGAGGTTCAGAAGATCGTAATTTCGAGAGGGGTGTTGAATGCGTAGTATTTAATCTGGGTGCGGGTTTAAACCCACACCCAGATTAAACTCACTTCTTTACTTTCTTCAACAGCTTGTTGTAATCCTTCAACAGTTTGTTCTCTTCTTTCAAGAGTTGAATTTCCTCTTCAAGCGTATAGTGTGTTATGCTTAGGTGCATGAAAAAGTGGTAGGCAAGTACTTTGGAAATACTTTGCAGTAACCCGGTATCTATGGTTTTCCGAGTAAACATGGAATAAATATTCTCTCTTGATTTATTGATGCGTTTGGCGAATTCTGTTACAGAAATTCCCATGGATTCTAACACGCTCTAGATTTGATTGCCAATGTGTATGTCCTCCATGCAGCGAAATTCCTCATTTCCTATGGAACTTCACTATACATAAACGTTTCAAAAAATACACATAATTGGTTAAAAATATAAATACTTTATGTATGTTTGCTTTGTAAATACAAAATATTATGAAAAAACTACTTTTACTATTAGCGATTCCAGTGGCGCTTTCTATTACTGGGTGTAAAAAAGAGGGTTGTACAGATTTATTTGCAAACAATTATTCTGATGCTGCAAAAAAAGATGATGGATCGTGCACGTACAAAGAGGATGTGATTTTTTGGATTGATTATAATGGATATCAAGCGTTGCAAACACTCGGAGTTTCAGGTGTTACACTTTATGTTGATGGAGTTTTGGTCGGTTCTAGTTTGTCTAGTTTATATTGGAATGCAGAGCCAAGTTGTGATCAGCAAGGAAACTTTAAAGTCACAATAGATATGGGAAAAAATTCTACAAAAACAATTCAATACGAGTTAAAAGATAACAACGGAAATTCAATTTACACGGATAGTTATATAGTAGTAGCTGGAGATTGCAGTAAAGTTATGCTTTAAACTATATAGATTTTTATCAAAGGCGGTTTATACCGCCTTTTTTTTGTTATAAATTACTGTTTCCTACATCCCCCTAACCACTTTCAAGGCCTCTTCAATATGCTGTGTAGCGTTCAGTTGAGAATTGAAGATCCCGCGTACAATCCCTGATTTATCGATAATGTAGGTTACTCGGCCCGGAAGCAGTCCGAAAAGGTTGGTGGGTACACCGAACAAGGTGCGTACCTCTTTTTTCTCGTCTGCTAATAAGGGGAATGGTAATTTATACTTCATCGCAAAGGCTTTGTGAGCCGCTGGTTTATCAGAAGATATTCCAATTACTTCACAGCCTAAGTCCTGAAACACCGTGTATTGGTCGCGAAAGCTACACGCTTCTTTGGTGCATCCTGGGGTGTCGTTTTTCGGGTAGAAATACAAGACCAGGATTCGTTCTCCAATAAATTGGGTAATGTCTACAGGCGTTCCGTCTTGGTTGTTCAAGGTAAATGCGGGAAGTTTATCTCCTATTTGTATCATGCGGTTTTATTTAATGCGGTTTTAAATCGGTCGAGTACGCGATTTCGCGCAAAGGTATGCTCAATGATTGGTTGCGTGTAGGATGAGGTTCCATATTCAGGCACCCACTTCTTGATGTATTCGAATTTCGGATCAAACTTCTCTTGTTGTGCCGTGGGATTAAATACCCGAAAATACGGCGCAGCATCGCAACCTCCTCCGGCGGCCCATTGCCATCCTCCAATGTTACTCGCCAGTTCAAAGTCTAAGAGTTTTTTTGCAAAATAGGCTTCACCTAAGCGCCAATCAATGAGTAAATGCTTGGTTAAAAAGCTGGCGGTCACCATGCGTACGCGGTTGTGCATAAA
>JAIXRD010000131.1 GCA_027485365.1 Cryomorphaceae bacterium
TCCTGAGGCATAATATGTTCTATGGAAGGCGACTGTGTGTAGCCACGATGCACCAAAAAGAAAAGGTAATTGCACCAATCTTAAACTCCATGCTTGGTGTCACCTGTTTTGTCCCACAAGAACTAAACACAGACCAATTTGGAACATTCTCCGGTGAGATTGAACGAAGCTTATCTCCATTCAATGCCGCACTCGCAAAGTGCGATTTAGCGAATCAGCACACCGGTTGTGACCTCGTGTTATCCAATGAAGGTTCCTTTGGTCCGCACCCAAACCTGTTTTTCATTCCTGCAAACGAAGAGCTTATGCTACTGCGGGATTATAAAAACAACCTAAGTATCTGGACGAGTTTACTTTCAACCGAAACAAATTTTAATTCACTCGAAGTATCAAACGCTAATCAGCTGGCTGATTTCGCTACATCCATCGGATTTCCAAGTCACGGATTCATTTTATTGTCTACTGATAGAACCCAGATAAGAAAAGATTTCAATACACTCGAGGAAGCTAATCATGCCTTGGCAGCGTTAATAAAAGGTAATGGTCGCTGTATTGTAGAAACTGACATGCGTGCCATGTATAATCCAACACGAATGAATGTAATTGAAGAATTATCGCATAAACTCGTGAAAAAACTTAATTCTATATGCCCTTCTTGTAACACCCCTGGCTTCGATGTAATTCGAGTAAATAGCGGATTGCCGTGCATGGCATGTAAAGCAAAAACTTCTTCTACCCTTTCCTTAGTAAAGGGATGTATATCCTGTAGCCATGAAGAACTAATCGAATACCCAAACAATAAGGTTGAAGAAGATCCCATGTACTGTAATTACTGTAATCCTTAAGTATGAAAACACTAATTAAAAATGCACGCATCATCAATGAAGGTAAAATATTTGAAGGTGACCTATTAATCCAAAATGAACGCATTGAGCGCATCGATTCAGCGATTAATGAACCCCATTGCACCCAAATTGACGCGGAAAGCAACATACTAATTCCGGGAATGATCGATGATCAAGTACACTTCCGAGAACCTGGCCTTACCCACAAGGCGGATATTGCATCGGAATCGCGCGCTGCGGTAGCAGGTGGGATTACTTCTTTCATGGATATGCCCAACACCATTCCAAATACGCTCACGCGTGAATTGTTGGAAGAAAAATATCGCATCGCTTCGGCTTCATCCGTTGCCAACTACTCTTTCTATATGGGTATCAGTCAAGCCAATATGGAGGAGGCACTGCGCATTGACAACGAAACCGTATGTGGAATTACCGACGATGGCTTATACTTTAACCAAGAAGGCAGCATCCTTTGCAATCACCCCCAGTTTTTAGAGCAACTTTTCGCACGGTCCGAGGCAATGATTGCACTCCACTGTGAAGACGAACCCCTGATTAAACGAAATACATTTCAAGCCATCGAGCATTTCGAAAAGGAAATCCCTTTTCATCAACACCCTTTTATTCGTTCGGTAGAAGCTTGTTATAATGCAACAAAAACAGTAGTTGAACTTGCCCAAAAGCACCAAAACAGGGTCCATATTTTCCACGTATCAACGGCCGCAGAAACCGAGTTATTTGATCACCTTACCCCCATTCGAAATAAACGAATAAGTGCAGAAGCATGTGTGCATCACCTTCATTTTAACGACCAATGGTACGATTCCCTTGGTAGCCTGATTAAATGGAATCCCGCCATTAAATCCGAACAAGATCGGCGTGGCTTGATTGAAGCCTTGAACGCGAATAAATTAGACATCATTGCTACCGATCACGCACCTCATACCTTGTCAGAAAAAAACCAACCTTATTTGAATGCATTATCCGGCGGTCCGCTCGTTCAGCATGCGCTACCTGCCTTACTTGAATTATATCACGATGGCTTGCTTACCCTTGAACAACTTGTTCAAAAAACCAGTCATAACGTAGCTGAACTGTATCGAATGAAAGACCGCGGTTACCTGCGTGAAGGATACTACGCTGACCTTGTCTTGGTTAATACAAATGCCCCCTGGGAAGTTTCTACAGCCAATATCTTATCGAAATGCGGATGGTCTCCATTTACTGGACAGACCTTCAGAAGCAGCATAGAAAAAACCTTCGTAAATGGAAACTTAGTGTACGATTCGGGTAAAATAAACCAAACCACTGCAGGAAAACGCTTAATATTTGAAAAACATAGAATCTAATGAATTTATCCTTATTGGCCGAAAACCTAACCAATCCCGCCCTACTCTTCTTTATTTTAGGAATCACCGCTGTATTAATTAAAAGTGACCTTGAAATCCCGTCGAATTCTTCACGATTCATCTCCTTATATTTGTTGTTTGCCATTGGATTCAAAGGCGGACAGGAGCTTTCCCATGAACATATGAACGGCGAGATTCTATGGAGTATGGGCTTTGGTGTATTGCTTTCCGCATTGATCCCCTTGGCCAGCTTCTTTTTACTTCGTATAAAACTCAATGTTTCTGATGCTGCCGCAACCGCAGCAGCCTATGGATCGGTGAGTGCCGTGACTTTTGTCACCGCCATTTCTTTCTTAGAATTTCATAAGGTACATTCGGATGGGCACATGGTTGCTATTATGGCCCTAATGGAATCACCCGCAATTATTGTTGGACTCATGTTACTTTCTATTTTCAGAAAAGAAAAACATGGAACATTTGAATTTGGCTCCATCCTAAAACATGCATTAACCAATGGAAGTGTGGTACTCATTTTGGGGAGTTTATTCATTGGTTTTTTAGCAGACGCCAAACAAGCAGAAGACATCAAACCGTTCACTAATGAATTATTCAAAGGATTTTTAGCGATTTTCTTGTTGGATATGGGAATATCCTCCGGAAAGAAACTCAAAAGCTTCTTTGCCTATGGCTGGTTTCCGATTGTTTTTGCACTTGTAATTCCCTTAATGAATGGGATCATTACAGCGCATATTAGTGCTTGGGTCACACCAGATATTGGAAATCGATTCATTTTCGCTGTGCTCGCTGCCAGTGCCTCCTACATTGCTGTTCCTGCCGCTATGAAAATTTCTGCTCCTGACGCAAATCCAGGCTTGTTCTTGCCCATGGCGCTTGCCCTTACCTTCCCGATGAACATCACCATCGGATTTCCGATCTACTACAGTATTATCCAATAAAAAAGGCCGGCTTCACCGACCTTTTTAACGTACTATAATTTAACAATCCGCAGAGCCCCCGAGGCATGTTTTAACACATAACGACCCGGTGACCAACTCGAAATATCTATGATTCTTGATTCGTTTCCTATCAAGCTAAACTCAATAAGGAGCCTTCCCTCGGAAGTAAATACGCCCACCTTATCGAAAACATTTGACCCGCTGTTACTTACCGTAATTGTCGTTTCACTCGGATTTGGATACACGCTAAGCCCCGTTTCCTGATTCAGCGAATTCAAGCCCACTTGAGATCCTACTTGCTCTTCCATCGTAACACCACACCCATTGGCATCTGTCACGGTTACCATATACAATCCGGCAGTTAAACCACTTATAGCTGCTGTTGTAAATCCTCCGGGTTGCCAAGTGATGGAATAAGGCGCGGTTCCACCCGTAGTAGTTACAGAGGCTGTTCCATCATTCCCCAATAATTCGTCGGTTGATGTGGTTGTAATAGAAAGGGCCGTTGGTTCAGTGATGTTTGCTGTGGTTATTGATGAACATCCATTCGCATCGGTAATAGTATATGTTTGTGTACCTGCACTTTGGGAGAATGAACCAATTCCAGCATATGGTGCAGTTCCTCCGGTTGCACTTACGGAAACGGTGGCCGTACCACCAGCGCATAAAATCGGAGCGATAACCGAAGCATTACCCACAAGGGCAGATGGTTCTGTCACCGTAAAACTTTGTGTTGTTATGCACCCATTGGCGTCAGTTACCGTTACCGTATATGTTCCTGAAGTTAAATTATTCACGGTTTGCGTATTTCCCGGCAAGGGAGACCATACATAAGAATAGGGTGCTGTTCCACCACTTGGGGTTACCGTTGCTGTTCCTGAGGCCTGACCATTACACGTCACGTTGCTTGCTGTTGCGGATGCGGTCATGTTACACACCGGCACAGGTACACACCCATTCGCTGGTGCTTGACTGTAATTAAATACTAAGCTCGGACATGGATACAAATATGGAATCCCTCCATTCATTACTAAATTCACGCCCGGTTCGTGATAAATTCGATGGATTCCCCCAGTCATGATTATAGTTGAACCACTCTTAGCAAAAATACTGTCGATTCCTCCGCCGGTTATCATCGTAGCTCCTGCTTCGAGGTAAACATTCATAATACCACCATCACTATACAGGGTGTCGTTCTGACAAACCCATTGAGGCGTAAAGCCACCATTAACCACTTGGTAGGAATTCACCACATTCGAATTCGACAATACGGTTGGACCTGCCAAATTGATTATGTTGGCTGCAGCAGTATCCATACACCCATTGGCGTCTGTAACGATGACACTATAAGCTCCTGGACTCAGGCTACTTATGTTAGCTGCCGTTTGACCGCCACTCCAGGCATAGGTAAATGGAAAGGTACCGTTAGAAACTGTTGTACTTATTGACCCGTTATTTCCTCCACCGATTGAATTGCCAACCCCCAAGGAAACGGAAAGATTACATGTCAAAACAGGTGCACACCCGTTTGCTGGCGCTTGCGAATAATCGAATACCAAACTCGCGCAAGGATATAAGGTTGGTATCCCACCATTCATATTCAAGGTCACCCCTGGTTCATGGTATATCACATGAATCCCTCCTGTCATTGTGATGGTTGATCCCGTTTTGGCATAGACGGTATCAATTCCTCCGCCCGTTATCATCGTTGCTCCAGACTCCAAATAAATCTTCATAATTCCGCCATCGGTTTGTAGCGTTTGGTTGGCACAGACCCATTGCGGAGTGAATCCTCCATTGACCACAGAAAAAGTACTCACTGGATTTGAATTTGAATAAAGGATAGGACCAGCAAGATTCGTTACACACGAAGTAGCCATGGATTGACACCCTACCGCATCAGTAACTACTACTGTATAACATCCAGGAGGTAACATCGTAGCATTTTGCGTAGTTTGCCCATTGCTCCACACAAATGAATACGGAGGCGTTCCACCATTCACCGTAAGGTTTATTGTTCCATTGGGTCCACCACCCATGGCATTATTAACGGCGGTTGTCAGCATCATCATACAAGGTTGTGCAAACAACACCAAGTTGATATTCACCGCAAGGAGTATTAAGAATAATCTAAGATTCATAGTATAAAATTTACGTTTGTTATTATTATTTCAAGTATCTAAAGTCTTGTCCAGCCTGGATCGATTTCACCGTTTCAAAAATGAGTGCAATACAAGACTCCACGTCTTCTTTCCGAACCATCTCTACCGTAGTGTGCATGTATCGCAAAGGCAAGGAAATCAACGCACTGGTTACTCCTTCGTTCGAATAGGCAAAGGCGTCGGTATCCGTACCCGTAGAGCGTGATGCCGCAGCGCGCTGAAAAGGAATTTTATTTTTTTCTGCCACCTGAATAATCTGACGTAGAAAGTTATTCTGAACTGCTGGACCATAAGTTAATACGGGTCCTTCCCCAGATTTTTGGTCACCGTTTTCAATTTTACTCACCATTGGAGTTCCCGTATCGTGACACACATCGGTAATTAGGGCCACGTCAGGTTTAATTCGATGGGCAATCATTTCTGCACCGCGCAACCCAATTTCCTCCTGTACTGCATTCACAACATACAAACTAAACGGGAGGCTCACCTTTTTTTCTTTGAGCATTCGAGCTACCTCTGCAATCATGAATCCCCCTACCCGATTATCTAAAGCACGACCCACATAACGGTTCTTATTGAGCACCATGAATTCATCTTCAAAGGTTGCCACACAACCTACATGCACCCCCAGTTTTTCAACCTCTTCCTTGGTAGCACAGCCACAATCCAAAAAGATATTTTTCATGCTTGGCGCTTCATCCTTTGTATGACGCATGTGAATGGCCGGCCAACCAAAAACAGCACGGACAATCCCTTTGTCTGTATGAATATTTACGCGTTTCGACGGTGCTATCATGTGGTCAGAACCACCGTTTCTTCGCAAGTAAATAAAGCCATCACTCGTAATATAATGTACGAACCATGAAATCTCATCGGCATGCGCTTCAATCACCACTTTGTAGGGTTTTCCCGGGTTAATAACTGCTGCTACAGACCCGTAATTATCAATGATGAATTCATCTGTGTACGGACGCATATAATCCATCCATAATTTTTGTCCTGGCGATTCAAAACCGGTCGGACTCGCGTTGTTGAGGTATTGTTCTAAGAATTTTTCTGATTTGGCGGTAATTATTTTTTTCATGGATTATTTCATTAAGGTTACATTCCCTTTGATAATATTTTCTAAGCCCCCGTAACAGGTAACTTGCAGGTAGTAGTCGTAAACATCTGGATCGAGTTTTCTTCCTTGATAGATTCCATCCCATCCAAAATTTACATCCGTTGATTCAAACACCAGTTCTCCCCAGCGGTCAAACACTCGGAAGATCATTTTTTCTACAAACAATCCACGCACATACAACACGTCGTTATTTCCATCATTGTTTGGAGAAAAGGCGTTAGGAACGTATACATAAGGTCCATCACAAATAATCTCGTAGACCTTAACTTCTGTGGTATCGCTCACCGTACAAACACCGTCTGAAACAAAGAGGGTAAAGACTGTGGTTTCATCCACCGTGGCTTGCGTATTTTGCGCATTTGGATTGAGCACTGGAGCGGCTGGTACCCAATTATAAATCGGATAACCCGAAGGAGCACCAGATAACGAAATCGTTGATCCAGGAGTAACTAAGGGTGGCGTAGCGCTGGCTTGCACTAAGGCTGGATTAATGTAGGATACTGTAACATACACTGAATCTTCTACTACACACCCGTTCGAACTGGTAGCCTCAACATAGAGATATTGCGTGGCTTGAGGTAAGATGGTCGCAGTCGCTTGATTCGTTGCACCTTGAATGATTGCCGCGGGACTCCACTCATAACTAAATACTTCCGGGGAGTTATTGATTGCCGTATACAAGGTTGGGCTGTTCAAACAGATTGAATCAGGTCCACTGATACTGATTGACTCTGAAAACACCGTTATGCTTATGGAATCTGTGTACGAACAATTTCCGTTTCCTGCTGTCAAATAATAGGTTTCTGTGGTTGGAACCAAGACTTCCAATGACGGATCTTGGACAGGAATATTCAAGGTATCAGTAAACTGATTATTACTTGACCATACAAAATAATTCGGACTACCCACCAAGGCATTTGGAGCCAGCACGATGGTAGAATCCACGCACAAATACATAGCATTTGGCAAGGCAAAACTCACGGAAGGATAAACGGTAATGGTAACGGAAGCGGTATCTGATGCATTACATACCGTATCAAAAATCACAAGCTCCGTGAGGTATTGTCCAGGGACCGTGTAGGTTATTTGGGGTTCGAAGGTTAAGGAGTCGATTATTCCATTGCCGAAATCCCAATAGAAATTAGTAGTTACAGTGGAGGAATTATTAAAATCAACGGTTACCGGGCTGCACCCACTTTCCGGACTGGGCTGGTAATTCGCGATCACTGGAACATCAAATTGAACAAAAACACTATCCGTTTTGGAACAATATCCATTGTTAGCGGACACATAATACCACCCGGGATTGTTATTTGAAATCAACAAGGTTGAATCATTCGGGGATGGCGTTAACGGAGGAGTGAATGCGGAATTGGTCCCCCAAAGGTATTGACTCGCTGCTCCGTTGGTGTTGATGGTCAGTGCATAAGGCGTATTTGAACACAGCGCAAGGGTATCAAACAGCACGAAATCAATAGAATCCAATACCGTAATGGTAATTTCAGCCGTATCTGTTAGGTTGCAAATGCTATCTGTCACATACAAATACACCTGATATTGCCCCGGATTCGTATAGGTCACCGTTGGATTGAACACCGTTGAACTGGTATTGTTGTTCCCGAAATCCCACAAATAATCATCATTCTGCGAAGAAAAATTATTGAACGTTACTTGAAAATCCTCGCATCCAATGGTTTGATTGGCAATAAATTGGGCGGATGGAATTAATTCGAAATCAAACTTGAATAAGAGGTTGTTACAATTGGTGCTGTTATTTACACTGGAATATGCTCCTGGCGTAATTGGAAAGTCACTGTGTCCACCACAGCCTCCACAAACGGATTGATATACCACCCCGTTTTTATCAAAGCGACTTGTTCCTCCATCCACGTGCTCTGTAGAGATATTTCCCCCCATGTACGTAGCATAAAGCAAACTTAAAAAATCATGCTCTATCACCATCAAATAGAAATCGAATCCGGTGGTATTTGGCTGATAGGCATTACCCGAAATGGGCATACCAGAAATTGGGACATTTTGCAAGATATTGGCTCCCCAACCTGAAATGTATATGTTTCCGCAAATATCTACCAGAAAGGCAGAAGGCGAAATATTAATCTGGCTGCTCCCATTCCCAATGGTTGCACTTGCTTGATTAGTTGACAAGTTATTGGTTAGTTTGATAACAAACTGGCTTGAGTTCGGGTTAGAGTAAGGCGCATTCCACGTTGGGAAAATCCCTCCTACCGATTGCCCCAACACAAACACATTGTTGTTTCGATCTACCTCGACAAAAAATGCCTGGTCATAATCATTCCTACCTAAGTAGGTGCCGGCTGTGATTGCCGTGCCTCCTGGATTTAATCTAATCACAAATCCATCCGATTTTCCTCCTTGATATGCCCCCATAAGACCGCCAACGGTACCCGTTAAATTCGTAGACGATGTTCCACCGCATGTAAAGATGTTATTAAGTGTGTCCACTTTCACCGAATAACACGCATCGTTCTGACTTCCACCATAGTAAGATGAAAACTGCAAGGCATTAAACGTAGGGCTCAACCTAAAAATTACACCATCTTGTGCACCGGCATTTGTTGCTTGAAATGGATTCACGGTTGGGAAATTCGTTGACCGAGTACATGACGCAATTAGCACATTCCCTGCTTGATCAAGCATGATTTCACCGCGGAACTGGTCTCCGTAATTGGTTGTCAAGGAATCATACAAAAATGCACCGTTGTATGGAAGTGAAGCCACTTTGTAATTTACCCCGTCGTTACCCGTACCGCCAACATACGTAGAAGCCAAGAGGTTCTGCCCGTTTGCACTGAGTTTGGACACGAATAAATCCGTTCCTTGATTCAGAAAATACACCCCATTAAATAAGAAATTTGCATTCGCAATACCGCCTGCGTGTGCCCCTTGAAACGCTCCATTGGTGGTAGGGAAATCAATACTTGACGTAGCTCCAAAGACGTAGATATTATCTACGGAATCACAGATTAAGCTGTTCGCAGTTTCGGTTCCTTGAACCATATCTCCCCCGCCTAAAAAGGTAGCCCAAAGCATAGCTGTTCCGGTTGGATTGAATTTGGTAATAAATACATCCGTAATTCCGTAATTCCCACCAATGGCGACAAAATTACCAGTAGGGTCATACGAAGATCCATTCGGCATGGGAAAATTGTTCCCGTATACCATCCCCGCTGAATACGCCGCACCACTTTGTCCATAGGTGGCTGTCATTCCAAAATTATCCGAAAATGCCCCGTTATACGTAGCAAAAACCAATACTGGATCAATGACTAAAGGAACCGACTTATTATATGATCCCAAACGAAAAATCACCTCATCTCCTTGCACGATGAATTTACAATCGACCCAAGTTCTTACCCCATTGATATCCTGAAAAGCAGCCAATTGCTCTTGTTTGATTTGACCCAAGGGAGTTTCTATTACTAAATTCCCATTTCTATCCACGCTGAGTTTGCGGTGTCCAGCATACTGCATACGAATTTGGGAAGGATCCGCATCGGGTGAAACCACAAATCCATATTCTTGATTAACACCTGTTGCATTAAATGTTAAGTCAATACCCGGATACAATTGATGCCTTACTAGGTGATCATACCCGTGCACTTCTGCAGCCCATTTCGTCGAATCTTTTCCAAGAAAATAATTGTGATAAAACGAAGTTGCCCCCGATTTCTCCATGGTGGTAAATGGAAGTGCATTAACAAACGATGCATGCACCACATGTTCTCGAATGTCTTGATTTTTTTGTTTCTCACCGCGATCGTGCGCGTGCGCCATGGCACTTAAATCTTGTTGATGAAAGATCAGTTTATTCTTCATGACCCATAGCTTCCCGCCTTCCTTTTCGCCTTTAAACAAGACATCTGACGGCCATTGTCCTTTGTTCTCAAAAAACTGAATGGAATTCAAGGCGGGCATAGATTGAAAATTACCTTGAGGTGCCTGCGCATTAACCCCAACGGCTAAAAAAACTATTCCAAGAAATAAAACGCACCACTTCATCGCTCTAAAAATACGGATTTTATTCAGTGGAAAAAAAGTAAACGGTGGGCAGCGTGCTTTTTTGTAATTTTACTTCGCTTTCATTTCAATATTCATGAATCAAATTACAGAACTTTTTAAGATAAAATATCCCCTCATTCAAGGCGGTATGATATGGTGCTCCGGATGGGAATTAGCGTCTGCTGTTTCCAATGCAGGTGGCCTTGGATTGATTGGTTCAGGATCGATGTATCCCGAAATTCTAAGAGAACAAATCTTGAAATGTCAAGCCGCAACAGACAAACCCTTTGGAGTGAACATTCCACTCTTATATCCAAACATAGAAGAACATTTAACTACTGTTATTGGGCTGAAAGTTCCCATTGTATTTACCTCTGCAGGAAATCCAAAAGCCCATACGGCGCGTTTAAAAGCAGCAGGAATTACTGTAGTTCACGTGGTATCCTCCAAGAAATTTGCACTGAAAGCACAGGAAGCAGGTGTCGATGCCATAGTTGCCGAAGGATTTGAGGCGGGCGGACACAACGGAAGAGAGGAAACCACAACCTTATGTTTAATTCCCTCTGTTGCTGAAGCCGTTGATATTCCAGTGATTGCAGCGGGTGGAATAGGAAGTGGTAAGGCCATGTTAGCCGCTATGATTTTGGGGGCAGATGGTGTTCAAGTGGGCAGCCGTTTTATTGCTACGCCGGAGTCGAGTGCTCACATCGCATTCAAGGAACGAATTCTTGAGGCAGAAGAAGGTGACACCAAACTTACCCTCAAGGAAATCACCCCGGTGCGTTTACTTAACAATCCGTTCTACCAAGAGCTACAGACCATTTACGAACGAAAGGGAAGCGCAGAAGAATTAGCCGCGCACCTTGGAAGGGGACGTGCAAAAAAAGGCATGTTTGAAGGCGATTTAGTTGCGGGTGAATTAGAAGTAGGACAAGTTTCTGCCATGATGCGTGTTATGAAACCGGCGGGTGACGTTGTAAAGGAGCTAATCACTGAATTCAACAACCTAGCTGCACAATTAAAACAATTGAATTTTTAAGATATGATAAACTTTCATCGCTTCACTTTACCCAATGGTCTGAAAGTGATATTTCATCAAGACAAGACTACACCCATGGCGGTGGTGAATACACTGTATGATGTCGGCGCACGAGATGAAGACCCAAACCATACCGGATTTGCCCACTTGTTCGAACATTTAATGTTTGGCGGTTCAGCGAATATTCCAGATTTTGACGCCCCCTTGCAACGCGCTGGAGGAGAAAGCAACGCATTTACCAGCAACGACATCACCAATTATTACGATGTCCTTCCATCTCAAAACATAGAAACCGCCTTGTGGTTGGAAAGTGATCGCATGTTATCCCTAGCCTTTTCTGATAAGAGTTTAGAGGTACAACGCAGCGTGGTCATTGAAGAATTTAAGCAACGTTATTTAAATCAACCCTATGGTGACGTATGGCTAGAATTACGCCCTCTTGCTTATAAAGTACACCCCTACCAATGGGCTACGATTGGGAAAGAAATTAGTCACATTGAACAAGCAACGATGGATGACGTTCGGTCCTTTTTTGGCACCCATTATCATCCGGGTAATGCCATATTGACCATTGCTGGGAACTATGAAAACAACCAAATCGAGGACTTAGTTTCAAAATGGTATAGCGCCATTCCGGGAAAAAACAAAGGAGCGAGAATTCTACAGCGAGAACCAATTCAGACCGAATACCGAACGCTAACACTCAAACGAAACGTACCCGCTTCTGCGTTTTATTACGCCTTTAAAATGTCGGAACGAAAATCGGAAGGATATTACATTGCCGACTTACTCTCTGATGAAGTAGGAAAAGACAAATCAGGTAAGCTTTATTTGACTCTTAAAAAAGACAAAGCACTGGTGCATGAAATCAATGCCTACATCTTGGGATCGCTCGATGAGGGCTTATTTATTGTTTCTGGAAAGCTCATGCCAGGAAAAACCTTTGAGGATTTGGATACAGCGTTATGGGAAGTACTAGAAACGTTCAAAAACATCTTGATTTCTACCCCTGATTTAAACAGGCTTCGAATGAAAGGAAAGACATCGAAAGCATTTCAGGAGCAGGGGCTTTTAAACCGAGCGATGAATCTTTCGTTATTCGAATTATTGGGAGATGCCAATGGAATTAACGAAGAGGAAGCAATTTACAATGCCATCGAAGCAAGTCATTTGCAAGACTATGCCAAATCGCTCTTCAACCCAAACAATTGCTCCCGATTATTTATAGCATCTGAATCCAACTAACATGACAGATAACTTAAACCGTTCGCAGGCTCCAGCGGTCTCCCTATCCAATGACATAAATTACATTGCACCAGAGTGTCACTTCACTCCAGCGGGTGTACCTGTGTATTTGATGCGCAATGAAACCAGCGAAGCCGTTAAATTGGAGTTGATTTTTGACGCAGGCTCTATTTACGATAAAAAACCTGTGGCAGGATTAACCACAGGGATGCTTTTGGCGGGCACCGCAGACAAAACCATGGCAGAAATCAACGACATGATTGATGACCACGGGGGATATTTCAACGCGAGTGTAAGTGCTGATTATGCCTACCTAAACATATTCGGGTTAAATGAATCAATGGATGAATTGGTGTCCCTTATTGAGAATTGCCTCTTCAATGCGAACTTCCCGGAAACCGAATTGATTCAACTGAAAGCAGAACGCAAGCAAAACTTGATGGTGTCACTCGAAAAAGTAAACACCCTAGCACAGCGCGGCCTACAAGAACACCTGTTTAAGGGAACTCCCTACGGTAGGATAAATCAACCCGACGACTTTGATGGGGTTACACGAGCTGATATTCAGGCATTTTTTGAAAAAAAAAAAAAAAAAGGACTAAGAAAAATCAACTGGGTAGGTAATCCAAAAGCCGCGCAATTAGAAGGTATTTTACAATGTTTTGAACGTTGGAGTAATGAGGTTACCCCCCCTGTAAAAGTTAACTACAACCCATCCAACGAACGCATTGAAGTGAAGAAAGCGGATGCGGTACAAACTGGCATTCGTATGGGGAAAATTCTGTTTGACCGATCTCATCCGGATTACCATAAAATGACCGTGGTTAATACAATACTGGGAGAATACTTCGGGAGTCGATTGATGTCTAATATTCGCGAGGACAAAGGATACACCTATGGAATCGGGAGTTACCTTGGCGAGAATCAATCCAACGGGTATTTTGTAATAGCTACGGAAGTTGGGAATGAATTTTTAGCGGACACCTTGGTTCAAATTAATGCCGAAATCGAACGGATGCGAACGGAATTAGTTCCGGCTGAAGAATTAAGCTTAGTTAAAAACTATTTATCCGGACAATTCCTTCGAAGCGCCGATGGACCATTTGCCATGATGGATTTATTTTCGATGGCAGAAATCAGAGGACTTGATTATTCCTTCTACCAAAAGGCCTTGCGTACCATTGAAGGAATTACATCCAAGGAAATCATGGAAACGGCATTAACCCATCTAAATCCTGAGGACATGTTGATTGTTACGGCTGGATAGCAACTTCTTTCTCTTCCTTTCGTACAATTTTCTTAAGGACTTGACGTTCCTCACGCGCGCATGAGATATTTCTTACTTTTCACTTTATTTTTTTTCGGATTTAATCTATCCTTTGCTTCGCATGTGATGGGTGGTGAAATCACGTGGAAATGCGGTGGAAACGGCGGATATCTCTTTGAATTGGTATTTTACCGTGACTGTAACGGAGCCGAAATTAATGTGCTCTCCGAAAACCTTCGCGTTTGGAATCATCCGAGCGTAACGAACATCACGGTGAATTACATCTCTCGTACCGATATTTCGCCAAGCTGCACCCAAGTTTCAGGCGGTCCGCAACCCCTTGATTGTGGGACCGGATCCAATGGCGGTAATGGAATCGGTGCTACAGAGAAAGTCATTTATCGGTCAGCCGAAATCATGCTTCCAGGAACTCCTCCCGCTCAAGGATGGATTTTCACATACGAGAAGTTCGCACGATCAAATGCCATCACCAACCTAACGAATCCCTCAACCTATGGCATGACCATCTCAGCCACTATGTTCGCTATCGGCGGACAAACAGGCTGTCAAGACAACTCACCACAATTCCTTCAATCGCCTTATTTTGTAAGTTGTGTTGGCGATCCGTTCGTGTACAACATGAATGCAATTGATCCGGACATGGATTCCTTGCGCTTTGAATTTAGCGCACCCCTCAATCATTTTCCACAAGGCAGCTTCAATCCCCCCGTGAATCCAGCTCCAGTACCTTTCGATCTTGGGTTTACCTTTCAATCCCCCACCCCCTCCGCTGCCATTAGCCCAGCAAGTATTCCAGCGCAACTAAACCCTCAAAATGGAGAATTAACGTTCACATCCACCCTTCAAGGTAATTTCGTCGTTAAGATCAAGGTGTCTTCCTATCGCTTAGGACAATTAATTTCACAGGTTGAACGAGAAATGCAACTCATCGTAGTACCTTGTCAACCCAATAATGCGCCACAATTCACCCCTCCATTCAGTGGTTCATTTACCACCACCGTAGATGCAGGATCCCTGGTTAACTTCAATCTTTCGGCAGCGGATAATGGATTTCTTCAGAATGGTGCGGCACAATCGGTTACCATTAGCGCAACGGGCCCGATGTTCGGAACCAATTTCACGGCAGCAACTGGTTGCGGAATTGAACCTTGCGCATTTACCACCGGATTACCCGCCACTGGAGTTGGACAAGCAAACGTCCCATTCACATGGCAAACCGACTGTGACCACCTCATAAACTCCTTTGGAATTGTAGCTGAATCCGTTCCGTATTTTTTTGTATTCAAAGCGCAGGACAATTATTGTCAAGTTCCCAAGGTAAGTTACGCCACCGTACAAATCAATGTGCGGAATCCCGGAATCATCGCTGCGCCTTCCCTTAATTGCATTAGCTACACCAACGGGAACTACGAACTTTCTTGGAATCCCGTTTCAAATCCGCTGAACACTTTTGTTTCTTATTCCCTGTATTCCCTTCAAAACGGATTGATTACAACCATCAACGACATTAATAACACTACCTTTGCTATCGGCGCGGCACAAGCAAATCAAGATTTTTATTTGGGCGTAGTATCCGGTTGCAACGGAAGCATTACTCGATTCAGTGACACCTTACACCCCATCATTCTTCAATTAACCAACCCCAACAATGGAACTGCCTTGATGCAATGGAACGCACCAAGCGCAATAAATCTTGGGGGCTTTTATCATATATATCAGCAAACTGGAAACGGTCCATGGGTTTTATACGACAGCGTTCCGTTCGGAACTAATTTCTATAAAGACACCGTGCGCATTTGTAACGGAACATTGGGTTATCAAATCATCTACCCATATGGTGGATGCACCTTTGAATCCAATACCCCAAGCGACCAATTTGAAGACATGCTTACGCCGGTCATCCCGATCATTCAAGGTGTAGGATTTGATCCAGCCAGTGGAAACCTCATCTTAACGTGGAATCAAAACAGTCAATCAGACACCTATGGCTATGTAATTTACACCTTGGATGCCAATAACGTACTGTTTGAAATCGATACCGTATGGGGAATCGGCAACACTTCGTACACCTATGTTCCAAGTGGTTCTGGTCCGTTTACGTTCTCCGTCGCGGCCTTTGATTCTTGCTTTACGACGGCAGTTCCAATTACTTACCAAACCTCGGGAAAAGCTCCGCTGAACGGCAGTATCCGCTTGGAAGGCGCTATTAACTCGTGCGATCAATCCATCGACTTAGCGTGGACAGCCTATCTCGGATGGAGTGTGAGTTCCTATCAAGTATACTCCTATGAAAACGGGCAGTTGGTATTGCTAGGTACAACAAATGCCTTAAACAGCACCATCGACGTAGTAGGCGGAAATACCTACACGCTTTTCATACAAGCCAATCTCGGTAATGGAAATGCCGTCCTTTCAAATCCGTATACCTTTATTGTACCCCTTCCCGGACAACCCAACTTTCATTACCTACAAGCGGCAAGTGTAAGTGGGAATTCGGTTGATATCCGAGTATATGTGGATCAAAACGCTGGGATTAACCAGGTTCAAATTGAACGAGAAGAAACACCAGGAAATTACACGGCAATTGGAACGGCAACGGTAGTAAATAACTTGGCTCAGTTTACCGACGCACAAGTAGACGTAATGAATCAAACGAATCGATACCGCTCCAAATACATTGATACGTGTGGAAACATCGGCAGTCCATCCAATGCGGCCACCAGCATCTTAGCATCGGGTATAGCAGATAACGAAACACAAATCAATGTAATTAGCTGGACCCCTTACCTTGGATTTGAAGTTGGGGTGAGCACGTATGAGGTATATCGAATCGAACCGGACGGTTCAACCACCCTGATTCAAACGGTTCCAAATGGACAATATAGTGTGGAGGATAGTGTCGACTCTGGTCCCTACCCCGGTGAGATCTGTTATTATATCGAGGCCCGAGAACTCATCAACAATTACGGAATAGAAGAACGGTGCGCGAGCAATACGGTTTGCCTCACCTATACCCCAATAATCTACATTCCCAACAGTGTGTTTCCAGAAGGCATTAATAGCGTATTCAAGCCTGTTGCCAACAACATCGACCCGAGTAAATTTAAAATGACCATCATGAATCGATGGAGCAATATCATCTTTGAAACGGCGGATTACAACCTGGGATGGAACGGTAGATTTCAAGCCAATAATGAGTTAGTTCCAAACGATATGTACATTTACGTGATGGAATTTTATGATGCTGCAGGGAATCAACTAATCAAACGAGGAGAGGTATATGTTATTCGCTAAGAATTCTCGTATTTTAATCATTCAAACGGCATTTCTTGGCGATGTCATACTCTCGACATCCGTTGTTAATTCGATCAAAGCGCAATATCCAGAGGCGCAGGTTGATTTATTGGTGAAAAAAGGAAATGAAGGGCTCGTGCTTGGACACCCTAATTTGAATCGGGTGCTCACCTTTGATAAATCGAGAAAATGGCGGGAAATGTTACGGATTATTCGGGCTAACCGAGCTACACCCTATGATTTCATTGTAAACCTGCATCGCTTTGCATCTTCTGGACTTATTGCGGTGCTTAGTAAAAGTAAAACCATTGGCTTCAACAAAAATCCCTTGGCCCGATTTTATACCCTAAAACTACCTCATCCGATCTCGAAAGGCATTCATGAAATTGACCGGAATTTCAGTTTAATCGCTGCGCTTGGCATTAAGCACTTGGTAAAACCATCCATAGTACCAAGCGAGGAAGCGATGCAAAAAGTTACGGAATATCAGGAAACGCCGTATGTGTGTTTCGCTCCCGCATCGGTTTGGGCAACGAAGCAACTTCCAATCGAAAAATGGGTGGAGCTTTCAGAAAAACAAGATCATATAATCTACCTACTTGGTGGTCCAAATGACCGAACACTCTGCGAAACCATAAAAACTAAAAGCCCAGCGCATATTCGGAATTTAGCGGGCGAACTTTCGCTCATGGAATCTGTCGCACTGATGAAAGGAGCCGTACGGAATTATGTGAATGATTCGGGACCCTTACATTTCGCATCGGCAGTTAATGCTCCGGTTACGGCCTATTTTTGTTCTACTGTAACAGACTTCGGCTTTGGTCCCTTGTCGGATGATTCAGAGGTCAAAGAAGTTACGGGTCTTCCCTGCCGTCCTTGCGGCTTGCACGGAAAGAAAGAATGTCCGGAAGGTCATTTTAAGTGCGGCAAGGAGATGGTGGTATAGAAGTTCACATTTCTCCTGGGTGCGGGTTTAAACCCGCACCCAGAAGGAAAAAATTTATATAAATCACTCCTCCATCTCCACTACCCGCTCCACGGTACCGTCTTCGTAAATGAAGAGCATGAGCGTATTTTTGCGTCGGGGGATAATTTTTCCGTTGAGGTCGGTGATTTTAACGAGCTTTTTAGCGCCCGTACCAAGCTCATCCATTCCGGTGAAGTTCAAGGTAAGGTTTAATGTAATGGTACTGTCGCAGCCATTGGCAGCAGGTACGGTTTGTATGTAGGTGCCGCTTTGCGTATAGGTTTGACCGTTCAAGGTGTAGGAATCAAGGGCTGTTTGGGTTAAGGTGCTCACAGCGTTTTCCAACACAGTAACCACCACGGTATCTGTACCTTGACAACCTAAGGAATCAGTACCATTAAGAACGTAATTAGCACTTTGGTTTGGCGTAAAGGCTTGCCCGTCTAACACATTATTATTCCACTGGTAGGTACTGCCGCCGCTACCGTTTAAAGTAACTGGATCACCACTGCAAATGCTTTGGTCTGCACCAGCAGATATGGCTTGCGAACCCAGCTGCGCATGGTAGAGGTCTTGAATTTCACATGCATTCAGGGCGCGGTTCCATAACCCTACATCATCAATATTTCCCTGAAAAGGTATGTTCGCCCACGGAGCATTTCCTATACCAAAAAAACTATTTGCTGTTCCTAAGGTAATATTTGAGGTAGAATCATGGATTATCCCATCTATATACAGTTTTACGCTACTATTCATTCCGCTATATGTTGTTACAATGAAATGCCATACACCATCATTGACAGTATTGATTGAATATAATTCATTTCCATTTGAACCTGATTCAAAATATCCTTGTCCTAATGGTGCAATTACCATTTGGTTAAAAATTACGGGGCCAGAAAATGGATTGCCCCAACCAGTAATTAATTGAAGTGAAGGATACTGAGAAGTATTGATGAAACTTGCATTTGTTTTGAACCAACTAGAAACAGTTCTTGGTGCAGATCCTATTGGAAGGGATGGATTAGCAGAGATGTATTCATCAATTCCATTGAAACTATATGCTTGGTTAAAATTCCCAAAACGATCACTTGCCAATGTTGCACCATTCACCGTACCATGATTCCCATTACCACTTTCGTCGTTAGCATTGCCGTTAAAGGGCCACCAACCTACTAAGCCGTTTTGGGGAACGTAGTTTGGGATTTGCGCAGAAGCGCAGAAGCAAAAAAAGAGTGTTACAAGCAGGAATGGTAATTTTCTCATTTTTTATTTTTTGGCAAAACTACCTTGAACGAAGCGTGCTTATTGGCAAAAACATGTGAATTTTGACTAATTCTCCTTTTTTATCTTATTCACCAAATTGGAATCAAGCACTAAAATCTTCATGCGCTTATCCTTTGGATGCACTTGGGTAGAAAAAATGGCATTCTCCTGAAATTTATATAGTCTAGCCAATTCTATACTGAACTGTTTTAATACCGTTTCTCTTCGTTTTTTCAAGTTATCCGGGGAAGGATGATCGTAGTTAACAAAATCATTGATTTCACTTAACTCTATACAATAGTCCGGTTTTGCCAACCAAAAGGTAAGTATATCTTCTACCAGGTCAGACAATCCTCCCTTTGTGGGTAAGGATTTAGGCAATCGACGAGCCTTTAAAAACCATAAGGCGCCAATGACTCCAAGTAAACCAAGGCAAACACTTAGAATAATCCAAAGAAGTCCGCTTGAATCGGTCTTTTTTTTAGGATTGTATAAGGGCAAACTACGTTCGAAAAATTTATCCTTAAACTGCTTTGCTGTGAAAAGCTCTAAAAATCCGACTGTCTTACGCGAGTGATGGTTGGTTAATATACTGAACATAAAAAAATGAGAATTCCAAGTTTCAACCTTTTGGCACCAACCTGCGGTCTTAAATTGATATTGATGCAAATATCCCTTTGTTAATTTGAATTCGTAAATCTTATTCTTATGGATTACTATGTTTCCATTAATGATTAGACCGGGAACTCTGGTTATGGTATCAAAAAACTTGGTAGCGCCAATGCAATGCCATTTTTTCGATTCAAAATCAAATCTATAGGCATTGTGGTCTTTATGCAACTTCTCATAATCCTGAGTGCACAAAATTGAAAGATACCTTGCATTTTTTTCAAACACACTATTCATAAAACTAACTCGAGGACGTTTTTCATCGAATAAAAACCATTGATCCAGTTCAAAATCATAACGAGTCATAATACTTTTTGTAGTAAACAACCCATATCCTCCAAAAACATAAGGCTCACCGTTGTGTACAAAAAATGCACCACCAAATTGATTTTGGTGATGAAAACTTTGGTCTATGCGAACAATGGAATCATTTCGTAATTCAAGGAGCCACCCGCAGCCTCGATCCACAAAATACATCGGACTTCCTTTTTCAGATAATGGAACAAACTCAGAACGTAACTCATTGAATGAAACTTGTCCATCCCAAAACAAAGGTTTCTTAACAACCTTTTTTGTTTTCAAAGAAATCTCTAACCGATAAGTACTATCTTCAATGACGATCAATGTGTTTCGATTGTAGTCAAAACAGAAAATTGGGTCAAGGATTTTAAACCGATACGATTGTGAAAATGAAATAAAACCCGAGCATACCACTACTCCTAACAAAAACCATTTCATCTGACGAATGTAATAAGTTAAGGTATTCGCCTCGTTTTTTTTTATGTGAATTCCCCTATTTTCCCCTTTATTTGAAACTAGCTTGGTCATAGAGAAACGCCAAGAGGTTCGCCCCTCCTGGGTGCGGGTTTAAACCCGCACCCAGGAGGAATGATGCGTTTAGTAACCCACTACTTAATCAAATTCACATGCCCCACAAACTCTTTATCTTCTTGCGTTTGCAGCACTTGGAAATTCAAGACCCAAGTGTAGGTGCCAGACTGACAATTGGTATGGTTTGGCCCATAATCCCCACCCCATCCTGTATATGGATCTTTGGATTCAAATACAAGTTCTCCCCAGCGGTTGAAAATCCTCAATAAATAGGTACCTGGTTTAAATCCTTGAGAAATTATTGGAAGAAATACTTGATTCTTTTCATCGTCATTTGGTGTAAACGAATTTGGTACATAATAAATCAAATTCTCTTCCACATGAATACTCACATAGGCCGTATCGGTACATCCCACCTCATTCATCGCTACAAGCGAAACCACATAATCCGCGGGTTCAGCTGGAAATAAATGGATCGGTTCAAAGCCAAATCCGTAGGTTCCATCGCCAAAATTCCACGCGTATGAAGATGCATTTTCTGAATTATTTGTAAATTCCACTAAGGGTTCCAAGGTAGTAACTTCGGTTGGATCTGCCCCAGCCACCGCAACAGGAGATTCATACACACAAGCCACATTAAAATTCGTTTCCGTTGCTGAACACCCTTGAGGATTCGTTACTGTTAAAGAGATGTCATAGCATCCTTGTTGCGTAAATTGATACCCTACCTGTCCAACCTGTTGTGTGGATGCTCCATTTCCAAAATTCCAAACATAATTCCAAGACGTATTATACACCGCTGCTGTATAAACGACGTTTAACATACCACAACCAATCGAATCCGAATAACTAAAATCAGGATTTGGTGTTGGCGCAATAGTAACAGGCTGCATTACACTATCTATACATCCCGTATTTGGGTCAGTGGCAGTTAATACCACATTGTAGGTACCAACCGAAGGAAATTGATGCGTTGGATTCGAAACAAAAGCATTGCTTCCATCATTAAAGTCCCAATTATAATCATAAGCTCCTACCGACATGTTTTGAAACGCAATGGGAGTTAAGTCACAATATGGTGGATTCAAGGCATTAAACGCTACGGTTGGCCATGGATTAATCGTAACCGTCATAATAGAATCAGGACCTATACATCCATACGGAATTGAAACCCCAGATACATGATACTGCACCGTTTGTGGCGCATTCGTGGTTTGAATCAACACGTCATTAATAACCGAACTTGTTTGGGTTGGAGAATATGTCTCGCCCTGTACATTCGGATTAGGCGTGGCATACCATTGGAAGGTACTCGGAATATCAGCAAGTAAATTCATATTTACCGCTTGCCCAGCGCAAATTGAAACTTGCTGAGTCAATACATTCGGTGTCGGATTCACTGTGATGGTATAGGTTTGATTTAGGCCTGAACATTGAGTGGCTCCATTAATAAATACAGGCGTTACCGTAACTACCGATTGTATTGGTAAGGCCGTTGGATTTTGTGCCATGAATACCGGAACATTACCAGTTCCTGTTGACGCTAAACCTACCGCAGCATTAGAATTCACCCAATTAAAGGTTGTTCCACCAATAGGGCCGAGCAAGGGTACAATCGGTGAATTAATGCCCTCACACAAGGTCATATTATTCAACGCAAATACCGATGGTTCTGGATTTACTACGATTTGGAAGGTGTCCTTTGCTCCAGCACAGCTCACATTATTCGCAGTGAACAACGGTGAAACTAGGATTGTAGCACTTATTGGCGCTACTCCCGGGTTAGATGCAACAAATGCATTTAAGGAATCCACACCGCCCAAGGTTTGAAGGCCTACATTAGCTCCGGCCGCATTCCATGTATATACCGTTCCTGGAGCGTTACCAGTGAACAAAACTTGAGGGTTCCATTGATTGTGGCATACATTCAAATCTGGATTCGGATTCAACAATGGAATTGGATTCACGAACACCGTAATTGGAATCACCGGGCTACTGCAACCATTCGCAATCGAAGTACCAATGACATGATAGGTTACCTCTTCTACGGCACCCGTTGGATTAACCAACTGATCATTGATGATTGAGGACGTTGTGATGTTCGTGGTTTCATTTAATACATTTACGTTTGGATCTGCATACCAGTTAAAGGTTACGTTGGTATTTGCAACTAAATTCAAATTCACATTTCCATTGCTACAAATCGTTACGGTATCTTGGTTCAATAAAGCCAATGGCGGTTTCACAATCACCGTAATCGTTTGAGATGGTCCCTGACAATTGCCTTGAATAGAAGTTGGTGTTACTGAGTATACTACCAACTGGTTTTGATTTGAATTATTAATCAATATATCATTAATCACCGCGCCACTGTTCGTAATCAACGACTCCCCCGTAACATTTGGATTATTCACCGTACAGAACCACGAAAAGTTAGAAGGGATATTCGCAGCCAAGATGGCATTCACCCCTGCCCCGCTGCATATCTCTAAATTCTGAGGGATATTGAGTAAAACATCCGGCTGAACTTGCACTACCACAAATGAATCTGGACCAACACACCCAGCGAGTGTGGTTGGAGTAATGGTATACGTAACACTTTGAGGCACACTGCTCGTGTTCGATAACAAATCATTGATAAAGGTATTGGTTTGAACGGTGGTTAATTCTCCATTCACATTCGCATTTTGCGTAGCAAACCATGTAATATTAGCAGGGATATTCGTTGTAATATTCACTGCGGCATTCTGGTTGTTACAGATAACCGTATCGTTTAAGGCATTTACATATGGTGTTGGATTCACTGTTATGCTGTACGTTCCCACCGGTCCGTTGCAACTTTGACCTTGGAAGGTAAAGATTGGCGTAATGTTTACATTTCCTGAAATAGCGCTTGTTCCTGGGTTGGTCGCATTAAAGGCATTTACCGTATTACTTCCACTCGCCACTAATCCAACGCTCGTGTTGGAATTTGTCCAGTTGTATGATGTTCCCGTACCATTGATCGCGGTGGCATTCACCGCAGTTTGGTGGCAATAACTTTGATTGTTTATTGGCGCTACGGACGGTATCGGTAATACGTAATAGGTAAAGGTTTGATTCGATCCTGAACATGAAATTCCTTGGGTAAAGATTGGAGTTACAGTAACTTGAGAAGAAACGACCGCATTGGTAGCATTTTGACCGATAAATGCGGGAATCGAATTGGTTCCATTGGCGCCAATTCCAATGGCTGTATTTGCTGCGGCCCATTGATACGAGGTACCCGTTCCTGTGAAATTCAATAATTGCGTATTCGCTCCGGCGCAAACATACTGAGAGCCCGGATTGGTAACACTCGGCGTTGGATTAATCTGATAGGTATAGCTTTGCGGGGACCCCGGACAAGAAACGGCATTTTGAATAAACGTTGGAGTAACCGTGACTTGAGCGAAAATGGGAGCGTTCCCATTATTTACGGCATTAAACGCTGCAATATTCCCTGTTCCTGTTCCAAGAATACCAATAGAAGGAATACTGTTGGTCCAATTATAGGTGGTATTCGCAACGGATCCATTAAACGTCACCGCTGTGGTAGGCAATCCATTACAGACTACTTGGTTCGCTGGAGCAACAACATCCGGAGTAGGACTTACAAAAATCGTAAACGTGGTATTGTTTCCTGGACAAGTCACGCCATTTGCGGTAAAGTTTGGAGTAACTGTGATCAATGCATTTACAGATTGTGTACTTTGGTTAATCGCCTGAAAGGAAGCAAGTGATAAACCAGTTCCGGACGGAACTAGACCGATGGTGTTGTTGTTGTTACTCCAATTATAACTGGTACCCGTTCCTGCAAAACTTACAACTGGGGTATTAGATCCATTACAAACAGTTACGTTAGAGAGAGGGTTGACTACCGGTGTTGGATTCACGGTTATCGTAAATTGTTGCGTATTGCCCGAGCATGTCACCCCTGCATTGGCATATTGAGGAGTAACAGTTATTGTTCCAACCAAAGGATTCGAAGAACTCGCATTAGTCGCATTGAACGACCCGATGTTTCCACTGCCACTCGCCGCCAATCCGATTCCTACGGTGTTGTTTGCCCACGCATACGATGTGCCCGTGCCCGTTAGCGCTATCGCTTGGGTTGGCGTTCCGGAACAAAGCACTTGACTGTTTATTGGATCAACCACAGGGGTTGGATTAACCGTAATCGTAAATGATTGTGGCGAACCTGGACAACTGGCATTACCGCCTGCAAAGCTTGGTGAAACGGTTATTGTTGATGTTACTGGGTTTGTAGTTGCATTCGTCGTAGTAAAGGAAGAAATATTCCCAGTACCTGAGGCAGCCAGTCCAACGGATGGATTACTATTGGTCCATGCGTAACTGGTTCCATTTCCAGAAAAATTAACTGCATTCGACAAATTCCCATTACATATCACTTGATTGGCGGGAACTTGTACTACAGGCGTTGGATTAATAGTAATACTAAAATTCTGTGCCGTACCCGAACAACTCACCCCATTCCCTGTGAAGATTGGTGTAACTGCCAATTGTGCGGTTATTGGATTTAAGCCATTATTTACCGCCACAAACGGGGTAATATTCCCAGATCCCGATGCCGGAATACCAATGGTCGCTATAGAATTGGTCCAGTTATAAGAGGTTCCTGTTCCTGAGAAATTCACTTGTGCGGTAGTAGCGCCATTACACAAGGTTTGACTACTTGGTACATTTGCACTTGGCGTTGGATTTACTGTAATGGTGAAATTCGTGGTATTTCCGCTACAATTGACACCATTGTTTAAGTACTGCGGTGTTACGGTAAGCGTTGCAATAGAAGCAGCGGCATTACTGGCATTTAGTCCAATAAATGAAGCAATGTTTCCTGTTCCTGAATTCGCAAGGCCAATGCTTGGCGTATTATTCGCCCAGGTGTAAGAATTCCCCGTGCCACTAAAGGTAATTGCCGCAGTGTTGGTATTATTACAAATCACCTGACTATTGACATTATTTACCGTTGGTGTTGGATTAATCGTTATGGTTGCATTGGAATTAAGGCCCGCGCAGGTTACGCCCGCATTGGTAAATGATGGAATGATTCCAATGGTTGCATTCACTGGAGTAGACCCAATATTTGCTGCTGCAAAAGGTGGGATATTTCCTGAACCTGAAGCCCCTAATCCAATGCTTGTGGTGGAGTTCGTCCAGGCATAAGAA
>JAIXRD010000265.1 GCA_027485365.1 Cryomorphaceae bacterium
ACTCAACTATTTCTAATTGTAATTCTCTAAAACGCAACCCTATTTCATTTCCATCCATCCGTTCGTTCGTGTTTGAAATTCTTGAATCGACAATTTACCAAACCAACATTTGAATGATAATACTGAACTGTTTTACCATATTCGAATGCCGTCATTAGTCCTGCCCTCATAGGTAAACTTCGAGTAAACCAAGGAACAAAACTGTAAATTATGTCATAGCCAAGTAATACTGATTTGGTAAGATCCGTTTCATAAGACACCCTAAACGCTTTGTGGAAATTTTTAACCCGTGTATTTTCCATATCAAAACATGTTGTACTCATATAATTGAAAACCCCTTGGTTATCAAGCACCGAATTCACCTCTTTCCATTCTGTCCATTCTCTCAAACCATAAAGAGAAACTTGAGGATTCGATCTTGTTAATTTCAATACATTTAGCACCTGCTTTTTATCCTGGCTTAGGCATACTATATTTAGCGGTGTTGTAGTTTTCGAAAATGCTTTAATCATGGATTCATTGGCTAGAACCACCCGTGCATTCTTTGGCGAATAATTATAAAAATCAACTACAAATTGATTTTCTAATGTGGTATCACTGCTCAACCCTGTTTGAAATAAAACCACCTGCTTCGTGGGGCTTTGCTTCGCCAGTAATTGACCTAATGCCACCACTTGGTTTGATAATTCGGAAGCCACCATGAAAACTTGTTCATTATTCTGGATGTTTTTCGACATAGACGAAATGGGCAAAGGAAGAATTAAAGGAATCCCTTTTTCAGCAGAGAACACCGATAATTTCTCACAATCCAAAGGGTGCATCGGTCCAATAAATAAATCAAACCGGTCAATTTTTCCAGAGCGAATTAATTGGTCGATGGATTCTTCTTTTGATTGATAATCAAAGAAATAAACATCCCCGTTGATGTCTAAATTTTTTATCGAATCTAATCCGACCATAAGCCCCATATAAAAATCAAACGCGAATTTCTGATATCCTTTGAGTGGAAAAACAATGGAGTCCCTATTAAACGGTAGAAAAACCCCAACGCGAAGCGCTTTGTTAAGTTGCTTGGGTACGAATTTACCAGGTGCAATTGCGTTACTAATTGGTTCATAAACAGGGCTTTCTTTTAAAGGGATGGAATGAACTGAAACTTGACTGGTCGATGACTTAATCGGGATTTTCAAGGTCATACCCGGTTTTATCGAACTGGAAGTTAGTGCATTTAGGGATTTTAATCGGGTGGTACTTATTAAATATCGTTTTGAAAGATCGCTTAATTTATCACCGCTTTTCACTACATAATTAATGATCGTATCCGTAAAATCAAAAGTCCTAAAGTTCATATTATTACTGTCAACCGCAATATATTCAGGCGATTGATTCGTTATGTCTTCAGGAAGCGCATACCTTTTTATACCCTGATGTATTTTGAGTTTTTGATTAACAACAAGGCTTTTAAATTGAAGCCCATCAACAATGGAAGGATTGTATTTAGCGAGTGTATCTATATTGATTGCGAACTTCTTCGAAATCCCAAAAGGGGTATCTCCTTTTACAACTAAATACTCGAAGGTGGAACGCACTGCCTGCACCAAAATCTTACTCCCCAGAAGCACTTGGTCTGTCAATCCTGAATTATCTGCTTTGATTTGTGTTGAACTGACAGCTAAATCCTGTGAGATAGAAAACAAGGTCATCCCCTCCTTAATCGTTACTTCATGATACCAAATTCCATTTTTTTCAATAATCGGATGGTAATTCTGAGCGATATAGCCCCAGGTAATCATCAGGATAAAGACGATATGTGCAATCCGGTTTATTCCCATTCTATTGTGGCGGGTGGCTTGGAGCTGATGTCGTAGGTAACGCGATTTATTCCCCGTACTTGGTTAATTATCTTATTGGAAGTTTCCGCTAAAAATTCATAGGGCAAGTGACACCAATCCGCCGTCATTCCGTCTGTAGAAGTAACGGCACGCAAGGCTACCGCATTTTCATAGGTGCGTTCATCCCCCATAACCCCGACAGATTGTACCGGCAATAAAATCACACCTGCTTGCCAAACGGTATTGTACAAGCCATGATTTTTAAGTCCTTGAATAAATATGTGGTCTGCTTCTTGAAGAATACGCACTTTTTCTGCCGTTACCTCTCCCAATATTCGAATTCCTAATCCAGGACCTGGGAAAGGGTGTCGATCTAACAAGGCTTCATCCATTTCCATGGCGCGACCAATTCGGCGAACTTCGTCCTTGAACAAACTTCGAAGCGGTTCAACAACCTTTAATTTCATGTAATCGGGGAGTCCACCCACATTATGATGAGATTTAATCGTTTGCGATGGTCCACCCGTTGCCGAAACAGACTCAATCACATCCGGATAAATCGTCCCTTGTCCTAACCAAGACGCATTCTCAACGTTGCTAGATTCTTCTTCAAAGACATCAATAAATACTTTTCCAATGGCTTTTCTTTTGGCTTCCGGGTCTGTTTTACTGGAAAGTGCCTCATAAAATCTGCTTGAAGCATCTACACCTTTTATATTAAGTCCCATGTGTTTGTATGAGTCCAATACTTGTTGATACTCATCCTTTCTTAATAAGCCATTATCAACAAAAATACAGTGTAATTTCGGTCCAATCGCTTTGTGTAACAACATAGCCGCAACAGAAGAATCAACTCCACCCGACAAGCCTAGAATTACATGGTCATCTCCGATTTGTGCTTTTAATTCCGAAACTTTTTCCTCCACAAATATCCCAGGTGACCAATCACCCGTACATTTACAAACCCCCAAAACGAAATTTTGTAGAAGCCTCATTCCATCGGTTGAATGATAAACCTCCGGATGAAATTGAACACCAAACGTGTGTTCGTCTACAAATTGGTAACCCGCATTTTCCACATCAGCGGTGCTACACATACGCACAGACCCTAGAGGCAATTGAGTAATTGAATCCCCGTGTGACATCCATACTTGAGTTGGATAGCTTAACCCTGACATCAATCCATCAGAAACCCCATGCTGCAACATTGCTCTACCATATTCTCGTGTATTCGACGCTTTTACTTCACCTCCATACCCTTGTGCCAAAAGTTGAGCACCATAGCAAATCCCGAGTAAAGGAACCTTTCCTTTAATGGCAGATAAATCAGGTTTTGGAGCGGAATCATCTCTAACAGAAAATGGACTACCCGATAAGATTACACCTAAGCAATCCGGTATATTAGTTCCAATTGATGTCCATGGATGGATTTCACAATAGACATTCATTTCGCGAATTCTTCGGGCAATTAGCTGCGTATATTGAGAACCGAAGTCGTAAATTAAAATAGTTTGATGCATGCGCAAAGTTAAATTAAATTGATATTCCGAATTCAGGTAAACTCTAAAGAATTGTAAAATTTCGATACACCGACCGGAATGAATGTCATTATCGGGTCGAAATAATTACCTTTGCCACCTACATCTTAGATTATGATTGGAGACTTACTTAAAAAGATATTTGGAGATAAAAGCACCAAAGACCAAAAACGATATCAACCCTTTGTGGATCAAACCACTGCCTTCTTAGCTGAGATACAGCAATTATCCGACAATGGGTTGCGTGAAAAATCTCACGGGTTTAGAGAAAAAATTAAACAAGCGATTAAAGCACAGGAAGAAGAAGTTCTTCAGTTGCAAGCTCAGGTTGCTTCGGCTGAAAGCTCCATAGATGAGAAAGAAGCGATTTTTGAACAAATCGATGCACTGACCAAGGCTATTGACCAAACAATAGAAGAGGTATTAATTGATATATTACCCGAAGCGTTCGCATTAGTTAAAGAAACGGCGCATCGTTGGGCTGTTAATGGTCAATTAACGGTAAATGCCACAGCGTTTGACCGAGACCTTGCGACAAAAAAAGACGGAATTACAATAGCTGGCGACCAAGCCATTTGGCACAATGAATGGACCGCTGCTGGTAATAAGGTGGTTTGGAATATGGTGCATTACGATGTACAGCTCATGGGGGGTGCCGTTCTTCATCAAGGGAACATTGCAGAAATGCAAACCGGAGAAGGAAAAACCCTTGTTGCAACACTACCCGTTTATCTGAATGCCCTTGCAGGAAAAGGCGTACACATAGTAACAGTCAATGACTACCTTGCAAAACGTGACTCCGAATGGATGGGTCCGTTGTATCAATTTCATGGAATGAGTGTAGATTGTATCGACAAACATCAGCCAAATTCCGATGCGCGTAGAAATGCATATTTAGCCGATATCACCTTTGGAACGAACAACGAGTTCGGATTCGATTACTTGCGTGACAACATGGCTGGACACCCAAGTGAATTAGTTCAACGTAAACATCATTTTGCCATTGTAGATGAGGTCGATTCTGTATTAATTGATGATGCCCGTACGCCATTAATTATTTCTGGACCAACCACCAGTAATGGTGAGCAAGAATTTCATGCCTTGAAGCCACGAGTTGAACGCATTGTGAATGCGCAAAAAGAAGTGGTGCAAAAGTTCCTTTTAGAAGCTAAGAAGAATTTGGTGGTATTAAATGAACTTCAAGCGGATAAGAAAGCAGAGAAAGCAATGCTTGAAGAAGGTGGAATTGCGTTGCTTCGTGCCCACAGGGGATTACCTAAAAATAAAGCCTTAATTAAATTCCTTTCTGAACCCGGGGTTAAGGTTCATTTGCAAAAAACGGAAAACACGTACATGCAAGAGCAAGGAAAGCACATGAAGAAAATTGATGCGGAACTTTTCTTTGTAATTGACGAAAAGAATAATTCAATTGAGTTAACAAGCAAAGGGATTGACTTAATTTCTGGAAGTGACGATCGGGATTTCTTTATTATGCCAGACATTGGAGCTGAAATCGCAAAACTTCAAAAAGAACAATTAAGCAATGAAGAATTTCTAGAAAAGAAAGATGTATTGGTTAGAGATTACTCCATTAAATCTGAGCGAATTCACTCTATAAATCAATTATTAAAGGCATATACCCTCTTTGAAAAAGAAGTAGAATATGTGATTTTGGATAGTAAAGTCAAAATTGTAGATGAATCCACTGGACGAATCTTAGAAGGAAGAAGGTACTCAGACGGATTACATCAGGCCATAGAAGCTAAAGAAAATGTTCAGATTGAAGCTGCTACACAAACCTATGCCACCATTACCTTGCAGAATTATTTCCGAATGTATCACAAGTTAGCCGGAATGACCGGTACGGCTGAAACTGAAGCGAAAGAATTTTACGACATCTATAAATTGGATGTAGTTGTGGTTCCAACGCACCGATCAGTTGTCAGAAAAGACCTGAACGACATGGTATACAAAACGGCACGTGAAAAATTTGCAGCCGTTATCGAAGAAGTTGAGCGTTTGGTAGCTGAAGGACGTCCAGTTTTAGTGGGTACAACAACCGTTGAAATTTCGGAATTACTGAGCAAAATGCTTCAATTCAAAAAGGTACCCCATCAAGTATTGAATGCAAAATACCATCAAAAAGAAGCGGAAATCGTTGCCGCTGCAGGTCAGGCGGGTGCAGTCACTATCGCAACCAACATGGCAGGTCGTGGTACAGACATCAAATTGGGTGCAGGCGTAAAAGAAGCAGGCGGACTTGCTATTGTAGGTACGGAACGACACGATTCACGTCGCGTTGACCGTCAGTTACGTGGACGTTCAGGTCGCCAAGGCGATCCAGGATCATCACAGTTTTTTGTTTCTTTAGAGGATGATTTGATGCGTAAATTTGGATCTGAGCGCATTGCGAAAATCATGGACCGTATGGGACTTAAAGAAGGAGAAGTTATCACGCATGGCATGGTTTCTAAATCCATCGAAAGAGCACAGAAGAAAGTTGAAGAAAACAATTTTGGTATCCGTAAACGCTTACTTGAGTATGATGATGTGATGAATGCACAACGTAAGTTGATTTACAAGCTTCGAAAGAATGCACTCTTTGGTGATCGCTTGGATATTGATGTGGATAATATGTTCTTTGATTTGTGTGAACAAACCGTTCAGCAAAACATTAACGCAGAATTCACAGATTTCGAAGTTGAATTGATTAGAATTCTCGGGATATCCTCCCCTGTTAATGAAGAAGAGTTTAAGCGCTCGGATGCTAATACCCTAGTGAATCTTGTGTATCAGAGCATGTTAACACAGTACCAACGGAAATGTGGGAAATTTGCAACGAAAGCCTACCCTCAAGTGAAGCATGTGTATGAAACCATGTCAGACCGATACAAGAACATTGTTTTTCCATTAACGGATGGCCGACGAGAAGTGCAGCTCATTGTTAATTTAGAGGAGGCCTATAATTCTCAATGCACCAATGTTTCTAAACAATTCGAGAAACATGTTATTCTTGGAATCATAGACAACGAATGGAAAGAGCATTTAAGAGAAATGGATGACTTACGGTCTGCCGTTAATAATGCGACCTACGAGCAAAAAGATCCATTGGTAATCTACAAATTAGAGTCCTACGATTTATTCAAAAACATGATTAATCGCGTGAATATTTCTTCAGTAGAACTCTTGATGAACTTGGATATTCCTTTTGAACAGGAAATGCAAAGCACAAATAAGGAATCCAACGAAAGCCATTACGCGCAAGCTCGAACCAATGTCAGCAGCTCGGGTCAAGCCCCTCGATTCGAAGGCAGCCAAGGCTACCAGGAGGCAATTCAAAATTCCATGATTGAACCCGTTAAAAAGGAACCGGTTGTAGTTGATCCAAAAATTAATCGAAACGATCCTTGTCCGTGCGG
>JAIXRD010000253.1 GCA_027485365.1 Cryomorphaceae bacterium
GTGGCTAAGAACGCATTTGATGCATACTTCGTAAGTTCAGCGGATTTCTCATCCATAACTAGGATAGGATTTCCTTGACGAACAAAAGGTTTATACAAGGATTCCATAACCTTTACGGCACGTTGATCAGAAGCTCCGATAACGATTCGATCCGGTTTCATAAAATCTGTAACCGCAAATCCTTCTCGTAAAAATTCAGGGTTTGACACCACACTAAACTCAACCGTTGCATGCTTCGCAATACGTTCTCTTACTAATTCAGCGGTGCCAACCGGGACAGTACTTTTATCAACAATCACTACGTATTGGTTCAATAAAGGTCCGAGTTCATCGGCAACATTCAAAATATACTTTAGGTCGGCTTGACCGTCTGCTCCGGGCGGTGTAGGTAAGGCTAAAAAGATCAGCTCTGCGCCTTCGATTCCCTCGGTTAGCGTTGACGTGAAATGTAACCTTCCATCACCGAGGTTTCGTTCGATTAAAACCGATAGATTCGGTTCATAAATGGGCGTGATTCCTTGTTTTAAGGAAGCGATTTTAGCTTCATCGATGTCTACGCAGGTAACCGTATTTCCTGTTTCAGCCAAACATGTACCTGTAACAAGCCCTACATATCCAGTTCCAATAACGGCTATTCTCATAATTGCTTAAAAAAAGATTGAACAGTGGAAACAATGTAATCGCGTTGATCTTGTTTCATTTCTGTGTGCATGGGTAAACTAATTACACGTTCGGTAAGATAGTCAGTAACCGGCAAGGATAAAGATTCGCAACCAAACGCGCTAAACATGAGCTGACGATGTGCGGGAATCGGATAATAAATCATACTCGGGATATCCCGTTCCGATAAATAATCATGAAGTCGGTCACGAAGTTCCGGCAATACTTGAAGGGTATACTGGTGGTAAACATGAGTTGAATAGGCTTTTCTAACTGGAACCTTAACATTCGGTATCGATTGAAACGCGTGGTCATAAAATGCCGCCAGGTTTTGACGTGCATCATTGTATGAATCCAGGTGCTGTAGTTTAATTCGTAAAACAGCGGCTTGTACGGAATCTAACCTTGAATTACATCCCACTTGATCGTGATAATACCGCTTACTTTGTCCATGATTAGCAATCATGCGAAGCCTAGACGCAAGTTCATCATCATTGGTCATCATGGCCCCACCGTCTCCAAAACACCCGAGATTTTTACTGGGAAAAAATGAGGTACATCCGATATGACCCATCGTTCCTGTTTTGGCCACCTCACCCGTTGAAAAATAATAATCACAACCAATGGCTTGTGCGTTATCTTCAATAACAAAAAGCTTATGTGCTTTAGCGATGCGCAAAATCTCCTCCATGTTTGCAGCTTGACCGTATAAGTGAACGGGTACAATCGCTTTAGTTTTAGAGGTAATTGCCTGTTCAAGCGCTGTTGGGTCCATGCAGAATGTTTCTGAATCTACCTCAACAAATACAGGCGTTAATCCCAATAAGGCAATGACCTCCGTAGTTGCAATGTAGGTGAACGATGGAGTAATAACCTCATCTCCAGGCTTTAACCCAAGTCCCATCATTGCAATCTGAAGCGCATCCGTACCATTTGCACAAGGGATCACGTGCTTAACACCTAAGTATTCAGACAATTCTGCTTGAAAATGGCCTACTTCAGGTCCATTGATAAATTGAGCATTTGTAATAACAGATTGAATAGCTGCATCTACCGAAGGTTTAATCCGCTCATATTGAGCCATCAAATCAACCATTTGAATTTTATTCATGCACTTTGTTTTGAGCTACAAAAGTAGGTAAAATCATCCGTTTATTCCCTTTTCGAACGACATGATTCCATAGTAAAAACACAGATTATTACGTATCTTTGCTTTATGTGGAAAGCTTTACTCCCTGTATTTTTCATTTCATTTTTTACAAAAGGTCAAGTTACACCCATCGATACGGCAGCAGATGCTCGTGTTATGGTGAGCATTCACTATGCTACCGGATGGACAGGAGGCGACTTAGTGCACCGCTACGGATACTTAAACCTTGTGGGATTTAGTGCCGGCTATAAGTTTAGAAATAATTGGTTCATACTCGGTGATGCAAATTTTATTTTTGGAAGTGAGGTTAAGATTCCCTCTCTGCTTGATCCACTGAAAGACTCTTTTGGAAACATTACAGACGTAAATGGCGATCCCGCTACGGTCAGCGTCCTCGCGAGAGGGGTTAGCGCCACTGCACAAATTGGAAAGATATTTCCGCTGAATAAACGCAATCAAAATTCTGGCATCATGGTGCATCTGGGCGCCGGCTACCTCAATCACCGAATAAAAATTGAAACACAAACACAGGTGGTTCCATTAATCGAATTAGCTTATAAAAAAGGGTATGACCGGCTAACTACGGGGATTAATACCATGCAATTTTTAGGATATTCTTACATGCCTAGAAATGGGTTTTATAATTTCTATGGCGGAATTTATGCTATGGAAGCATTTACAAAAAACCGCAGAACCATCTTTTTTGATCAACCCGATGTACCTGTATCATCAAAGACCCGTTTAGATGTTATTGTTGGACTAAAATTTGGGTGGTACATTCCATTTTATTCGACCCAAAAAGATTATTATATTGAATATTAATGCGGGGATTGTATGACATTTCAATCATGTTGCTTGGACTTGGCATCTATGTAGCCAGTCTTTTCAATAAGAAAGCCAAACAACGCATTAAAACCGGTGACGCTTGGAAAACTACCTTGCCTTCGGGGCCATATGATCTTTGGATGCATTGTGCTTCATTGGGAGAATTCGACCAAGGCCTCCCCGTTCTTTGGGAATATAAATCTAAATATCCTGAAGCCAAAATCCTGGTAACCTTTTTCTCTCCTTCGGGATTAAATCACTATCACAAACGGGTGCATTGCGTAGACCAAGCCTGCCTTATCCCCTTAGATCGCAGAAAAAACGTACGCGATTTTCTGAACCACGTTAAGCCGAAAACTGTAGTTTTTGTTAAGTATGAGTTTTGGTTGAATTTTATTTTTGGAATATCGAAACGGAACATACCGCTCTTTAGCATCTCAACCCTACTTAGAAAAAATCAGTTTATATTTAATCCTTTAGGTGGGATTTTTAGAAATGCGTTAAAACGATTCACACATTTTTACGCGCAAACCGAACAAACAAAATTGCTCTTATCCGATATTGGTATTCAAGAGGTTACGGTTAGCGGCGATACCCGTTATGACCATGTCTTAAATCAACAACGGAATGCAATGGAAAACCAAGCAAAGAATCTCGAATTAGCTCAATTACAAAAATACTGTGAAGGGAAGTCCGTATTTATTCTTGGGAGTAGCTGGTTGGTTGAGGAAGAAATGGTGCATGCCATTCACCAACGAATTCCGCTTGACCTCACCATTATTGCCCCCCATGACATATCCGAGAAACACCTGTACGAAATTGAAGCCATGTTTGGCGATGAATGCATTCGCTTGAGTGAGATTAATGGGCTTACCAGTGAAACTGTTATTCTTATTGATTGCATTGGTATATTGCATCTCTTGTATCAATTAGCAAACATTGCCTTTATTGGTGGGGGATATACAGGAAAATTACACAACATTTTGGAACCTGCGGCTTATGGGATTCCGGTAGTTTTTGGTCCAAGGCATGATAAGTTCCCTGAAGCTAATGAATTCATTGCCAAAGGACTTGCCAGTGAAGTAATTACATCACAAGATTTACTCGATAAAATTCAATTATTCATGCGAAATCATGAAGTAACTAAAGGGAAAATTATTGGATTTATTCAAGAAAAATCAGGAGCCACAAAACGAATAAGCAGCCACTTATTTAGTACGCTCGCTCATTCCGATTTTCCTTCCAATTAATAAAGGATTTGTTCACTACTTTATTTCCCCCGGGCGTTGGGTAATTCCCTGTAAAATACCAGTCGCCGGTATGACCTGGACAAGCCTTATGCAGGTTATCAACCGCTTGAAAGACAATGGTGACTTCGGATTTAACTTCAGCAGGACGTAATAACATGGCAATTCTATCAGAGATTTCCTGATCGGTAAACGGCTCATAAATGCGTTTAACCTCATTTTTAACTTCTTCCTTAGGTACCGATAATTGATTCAAACAGGCTTGA
>JAIXRD010000213.1 GCA_027485365.1 Cryomorphaceae bacterium
CATCATAGGGAATGGGATAATATTTTTTACCCAAATAAAATGAAATGATCATCTGGGCTAGGTAGGCCAAAAGCGTAGCCCAAGCACTGGCCATATATCCGTACATTGGAATGAAAAGCACATTAACTACAATCGTGATGCCCGCACCGATTAAGGCAATATAAGCACCAAACTTAGTTTGATTAGAGAGTTTATACCAGACACTTTGATTATAATAAATACCGAGGCAAACATTGGCAAGCAGTAATATTGGCACCACGTTCAAGCCCACATAATAGGCCTCTTTGCGAATAAAGAATTTAAATACGCCAAGGTTTATTGAAACAAACAAGAAGGCAAGACAAACGATAGCAATAAACACATTCATGGTCCGTACAAAAACTGCGTTTCTGTCTTGATTTTTCAATTGAGAAAAGAAAAAGGGCTCCGCGGCATAGCGGTAGGCTTGTAGAAAAATGGTGACAAGCATGGCCAATTTGTAGCACGCACTATATATTCCGACTTGTGCAGTGGCTTGTTCAAGTGAATTAGGAATGTCGGGGTTATAAAGAATTTGTTTTAGTAAAACACGATCCAGGGTTTCGTTAATGATTCCCGCAAAACCAGCAATAACGAGTGGCCAAGAATAGGACAGCATTTGTTTAATAAGGACCCAATCAAAAATGAATTTCACCTTTGATATAATATTATACACTAAAAGAAGCTTCAAGCCGGAGGCAAGAAGGTTTGCAATTAAAATAAACATAATACCTTCTTCAGGCCTGCTGGGATCGAAATAACCCAACAAAAAGATGAGGTTAAGAACAATGTTAAGAAGTATGGAGGACATTTGAATTACCATAAACCGCTTGGCATTATTCTCTGCACGTAATTTTGCCAATGGCAGGGAAGCAATTGCGTCAATGCAAACTATACTACCAACTAGAATAATATACTCCGTATGATCGCGGTACAGCATCCATTTTGCAATCCAAGGATTAGTTAAATACAAGAGGAAAAAGAATGTGGCATTGACCAATACTACCGGTACAAAACTGCTATTAAAAACACGTTCGGTATCATCTTGTTGCTGAATAAATCGGAAATATGCCGTCTCCATTCCTAAGGGAAGAAGCACAACTAAAAAAGCCACATAGGCATATAAATCAGAAAGCACCCCATAATCTGCCGGTTTAGCGAAAATAGCGGTATAAAGGGGAACCAGTAAATAATTCAGCAGTCTACCAACAATACTTGGTAAGCCATACATGGCGGTTTGACCAAATAACTTTGCTAGGGGAGAACTCATTAATCCCTAAAGTTTGCTTTTTGTTTTGATAAAAATGCTTGCGTTCCAATGTGAAAATCTTTGGTTCCGAAACAACTAGCAAAAAGTTCAATCTCTGTATTTAGCCCATGTTGTGTTTGGAATCCGGCGTTTACGGCTCTAATCGCTGTAGCAATTGCATTGGGCGAATTTTTTAGAATTTTAAGTGCCAGAGCGTTTGCCTCGTCTTTTAACACGGCCTGTTCAACCACATGATTTACGAGCCCCCATTGCGACGCTTGGTCTGCAGAAATCATTTCTCCAGTAAAAATAAGTTGATTTGCTCTTCCTCTTCCGATTAACTGAGGAAGACGTTGCGTGCCCCCATAACCAGGAATTACACCTAAGGAAACTTCCGGCAAGCCCATGCGTGCATTCGATGAAGCAATTCGAATGTGACAAGCCATCGCTAATTCTAACCCGCCACCTAAGGCAAAGCCATTAATCACTGCAATACAGGGTTTATTTAGATTTTCGAGTAAATCAAAAAGTTTTTCTTGACCTGAAGCGGCTAATTCTCCTCCCTGCGATACCGTATAGTCGGCAAATTCTTTAATATCAGCTCCAGCAACAAATGCTTTATCACCGGAACCGGTCAAACAAATTACGCCAATCTCGTCGTCTGTGGAGAGGGCAAGGATTGCGTGATTCAATTCTGAAATCGTTTGTTTGTTTAGTGCATTTAAAAAAGAAGGCCTATTTATGGTAATCCAACCAATTTTATCAACCTTTTCGCAAAGAATATTTTCGTACATGCCATTTAATTTATGCGTGTAAAAATAAGGGAAATTGGCAAACCAGAGGCCTTTTATTCGGTGAATTATCCGACAACAAACGACTGACATTCGAAAGTAAACGAATAAAAACCGAGCACCCGCCGTTAATGCTCCAACCTTTGCAAAGGAAACGGGTGAAAACTCAGGATTTAATTAATAATATAAAAACACACAAATGAACAATTTAAGAAATAAAGTAAATTTAATCGGACGATTAGGCGCACAGCCTGAAACCATGAAGTTCGAAACAGGGCGCAAACTTGTGCGATTTTCGTTAGCTACAAACGATCGCTATAAAAATAAAAATGGTGAGTGGCAAGAAGATGTTCAATGGCATAATGTTACTGTTTGGGGCAAAGTTGCCGACCGTGCTGAGAAAATGCTAGAGAAAGGCCAAGAAATCCTTTTAGAAGGTAAGATTTCATATCAATCGTATGAGAACACGCAGGGAGAGAAGCGCTATTCAACGGTTATTGAAGGAAATGATTTTATGTTGTTAAACAAGCCTTCTGGGGAGGTTAAAGCATAAGAAATGAACTTTGTTTCTTTGATTGGAACCTTAGCCAATCATCCAACCGAAGTTGAAACAATCAAGGGTCAGAAACATGCGAGATTTAGGTTAGTTACGAGCAATACGATATTAACTGCTGAAGGCACATCAAAAACGAAACGGGAAACACACGATGTTTTTGCCTGGGGTAAGTGGCATCAGGTGATTTGTGCTTATGGTCAACCTAACTTGCATGTGGCCATTGAAGGACGACTTGTAAATCGTTACACGCGATGGAAGGGACGAATTATAAAGATAACAGAAATTGAAATCAACGATTTAATAATCATTTAAACCAACGAGGGAAAGGAGGCGGCGCCCATGAATTCTCCTACCGATCCCCTTTATATATATCAACATGAATAATTACGTAACGTTAATTGGTAGTATTTCTCGAAATCCTACAGTTAAACGCTTTGACGATGGAAGTAAGATAGCTCGGTTTTTAGTCACTACGCCTAAGATGTACCGAAAAAACGATGGGAAATATGCGGCCAGGTTAGATTGGCATCGTGTATTTGCTTGGGGTAACATGGCGTCGTTTGTTCAGGATCACGCGGAAGTAGGAAAAAAGGTGGCAATTCATGGCCGCCTTGTGAATCGGACGTTTCTGGACCAACAAGGAAGACAACGAAGTTCTACAGAAGTAGAATTGCGTCAGATTATAGGCCTGTAAGTTATTTTATTTTAAAGCCCGGGAAACCGGGCTTTTTTGATTAAAACCGGTAATCATTCCATATGGCGGATCGAATTCCAATAATAGGTGAACAGTTGAATCTGCTGCTTGAATTATCTGAATAATAAGACCCGAGGAGTTCAATAAAAAGTTGGGTGTTATACCAGTGCTTCAAAATACGACTGCCTTGAATTCTGAAATGGAATTGATTCGTTTTATTTCCCTGTAATAATAAAACACCGTAATCTAATGGCCGCAAGGTATACGGTGCAAATACATCTCCACCATAAGGTGCATTTAATCCTTTTTGACCAATTGCAAGTTCAGCCATACCCGCCCAATGCTTGGTTATATAATCAATTCGAGAAAATATCTCCCAAAAATTTGCGCCTTTCGGATGAGCAAGCGCATAATTATTGTACGTGTAGCTCAATTGGTTTCCTATATGTGAATAGGTATATGGACGAACAACATTAAGTTCAGTTCTTACATGAAATTTATGATTACCTTTTTGGGTTAAATATTTCCAGCCAACCTGAGCCCCAAGTTTATTTCCCCAGTATTTTTCACGATTTAGCAAGGCACTCATCAAAATATCATCGATAATCACTTGACCATACCAGGTGCTTTTATTTGCATAAATAGAAAATTCTCCACCCATAAGTACATTATCACCAGAACCCACGGAATATTCAGTAGGCCGAATAATCATAAACGGATTTAAATATGCCGGTTCAAAAGAGCGCTGGCTCAAGGTGTCTCCACTATTAAAAATAACAGCTTCAAAAAGTGCCAATCGAAGGTGTTTTCCAAGCTTGAGATTTAAATAGTGATTAATTCCGTATTTTTTTTGAGTACCAATGGTGTTTAAGTACATGCCCATGGCTTGATAGGTTACCGGCCCAAGATTAAATCGCAGGGAAGTAAACGGGTAGGGTGAGCCAACATCTGAAAGGAATAACGACCGATACCCTTCGCCATAAAAATTCTGGTCAAAACCAATTTGTGCGCTAACATACGGTGTAGGGGTAATACCTAGTCGAACTATTGGGCGCACGTTGAACGCTAAGTTATTTATGCTGTTAAGATTTATTCCATTTGAAATAAATCCAGCCGGAAGCACGGTGTTTACCCCAAAAGCTCCCCCAATTCGAGTGAACCACTTGTTGCGCTGCAGATCCCAAAGTAATCCTGCGCTACTTTTCCCGCTAATTGACGGATTATATCTTAACCCAAGGTCAATTATCGGTATTATTCGTTGCGAATGAATTTTTTGATCTGTGTTTAGCCGAGGTAAAATCGGTGTGTTTTTGTTTAATTGTATGGAATCAAAGGGATTTAGTTGACCCAATAGCTCTAATCGTTGTGCAATGCTGACGCGACACAAAAGAACGAATCCAAGAAAAATCAGGCCTTTAATACACATGATTTGGTTTAAAAATAGCAGTCCTTAATCCGAACGAAATGGCATTACACTCCTTAAAACCGACAGCTTGTCGTAGCGCTATCCCCAAAAATAACTCAAGTTGCATGATATTAGAGGCCATAAACCCAAGATCAATTCGGTGTTGTACGATTTGTTCAGGTCTAATATAGGTTTGTATTAAAAGCGGTTGATTGCTATTCTTCATGGCGCTTGACTGAAATAAGTAATCTATGAAAAACCGCCTATATCCAATCCGTGTAGTAAGAATCCACTCCTGGGCGCCATTACCAAGTAATGATCCAAGTGGAAGGTTTTGGTGCGTAAAGTTCTGTGCATAATGTGTTCCATAAAATCCAGTGCCAGTTTGTAGCCAAGCCAGGGATGAACTTACGGTTAGGTTAGATGTGAGTTTTGAATAATATTTAATTCCCAGTTGCGCTGCCCAGGCGTTTTTAATAAATCCTCGAGAAAATAATTCTGTGTAAAGCAAGGTGCTTGAATGCAGATTCCATGTGTAATTCAGTCCGATTTGCGGCATAGAAACCTCCTGTTTTACCATCCAATCTAGTCCCGGAAGTGGCACCCAATACAGGGGATTAACCGGTTTTTCTTTTAATGAATCTCCAGCTTGCCATATCGTTTGATAAATCAATCCCACGCGGTGTTTTTTCAAGGTTAAAAACATGGCGTGTAACCCAAAATTCTTTTTATAGTACGGACTCTCTACGCTTGCGTATACCGGCTTTCTGATTAAATCGAATAAACGTGCTCGGGTCACCAAATAGGTGAAATATTTTCCCAGACGAAGGGTTCCTCCGGCCATTAGTGCTTGGTTATGTTGCGACCAAAATACAGAGCGAATTCCTGGACAAAAATCCACGGATTGATTTCCACCAAATAGAGTAAGTATGTTAGATACGCCCCATTCAAAACCGCCTTGACTGAATGCAAAGTCGAACCCATCACCTTTAAATGGTTTGGTTCGCCCCATACCAGGGATCATACCGTTCTGTTGATTGTATCCCGTGGCGGTTGGATAATACTCCCCATGTTGAGTTATAAATTCTCGTTGAAAGGTATTGAAAACCGCTTGGTTCTCTATGAGAAAGCCATGGCATTTAAACTTTCGATAACCTCCAAGAACTAAGAGACCTCTGGAGTTCTGATATCTTATTGCCGATTCATCGTTTTCTAAGCCTACACTAAACGTACACAAGGGGGTAGCTGCAATGAAGGCATTATTTGAGTCGGTGTATTGTCCGAGGTAGCTTTTATCCAAGCGTTGTAAAAATCCTTTTTTAGCACCAACTGGCGCTTGGCGATATCCAAAATCAATGGGATCTGCAGTAAGGGGCTGGTGAATATTTTGGTTAAATTGGAATACCTGCGCAAAAAATGAGAGGGGAACGATGCAAAGAGACAGGAAAACACACCTTAAATCCATACAGATAAATTTACGTCGGAAACGGCGATAAAATGTGGATTTAATAAGTTTTCTTTATTGTATGACAGGGGTAACTTGGTGTTTACATCAAAAACACCTCCGCCGATTCCTTCTAATATTGCCTGGCCAGCCGCAATATCCCACTCCATAGTAGGAGCAAATCGGGGATAAATCTGGGCTTGATTCATAGAAAGATCAAAGAATTTTAAGGAGGAACCTTTTCTTGTTAATTCCGTTTTCAATCCTGCATCGCTTAGTTTTTTAAGATAATCTAAAAGCAATGGGGTGTGGTGACTGTTAGATGCGATGATGGAGAGGAAATCCGTTAAGGTATTGCGTTGAATGGGTGCTGGTTTGGTGCCATTAATAAAGTCATGAAATGTAGCATATTTTACGTCAAGATTAGGCCCGCCGACAATAAAATCTTCATTTACCGGGCTTGCTATCACTCCGAGAATGGGCTTTCCATTTTCGATAAGTGCAACATTTACTGCAAACTCACCATTACGTTTTATAAATTCCTTGGTGCCATCCAGCGGGTCAACACACCAGCATTTCGCCCATAGTTGGCGTTGTTCAAAGGGTATTTTATCCGTTTCTTCATCAATTACTGGATGTCCTGAAATCGATAAGACTTCATTAATGATTTTTGAAGCCTTTAAATCTGCTTCTGTAACTGGAGAACCGTCGGCTTTTTGAATGGCCTCGTATCCACGCGAATAAATTTCTTTAATGACAATTGATGCTTCAATAGCGGCTTGAATAGCCAAGCGATATTCACGCGCTAAGTCCATTAAATTATCATTTCAGGAACATGCGCAGGAACGATTAGTTTACCCGCAGTTTTGGCAATAATTTCTTCCACGGAAACTCCAGGTGCTCGTTCTAACAAATGGAAAGCACCATCTTTAATTTCCAATACGGCAAGCTCCGTCACTACTTTTCTTACGCATCCAACCCCTGTTAATGGAAGGGTACAAGCTGGCAGTATTTTAGATTCCCCGGCTTTATTGCTATGCATCATAGCCACAATAATGTTCTCTGCGGATGCCACTAAATCCATCGCTCCGCCCATCCCTTTAACCATTTTTCCGGGGATTTTCCAGTTAGCAATGTCTCCGTTTTGAGAAACTTCCATTGCTCCTAAAACGGTGAGCTGGACGTGTTGACCACGAATCATGGCGAATGAGGTAGCGGAGTCAAAAAATGCAGCGCCGGGATTTACCGTAATGGTTTGTTTTCCTGCATTAATTAAATCAGCGTCTTCTTCCCCTTCGAATGGAAAAGGTCCCATTCCCAATACCCCGTTTTCTGATTGAAACTCTACATTCATTCCTTCGGGAACATAATTGGCAACTAGGGTTGGAATTCCAATTCCTAAGTTAACATACCACCCATCTTTTAATTCTTGGGCAATTCGTTTTGCAATACCGATTTTATCCAATGCCATATTAGTCTCTTTTTCTTACGGTTCGTTGTTCGATACGTTTTTCAAATACTTCACCCTTAAATATCCGTTGTACAAAAATACCAGGGGTATGAATAAAATTTGGATCTAAACTGCCTGCGGGAACCAATTCTTCTACTTCAGCAATGGTTATTTTTCCCGCCATAGCCATCATTGGATTGAAGTTCATCGCGGTGGCTTTATAAACTAAATTACCTTCAGTGTCTCCTTTCCATGCTTTTACAATGGCAAAATCAGCGGTTAATGCAGATTCAAGAATATGAGGTTTTCCGTTAAAGACGCGCACCTCTTTTCCTTCGGCTACTTCGGTTCCATATCCAGCAGGAGTGAAAAATGCTGGAATTCCAGCGCCCCCGGCCCGACAACGTTCTGCTAAGGACCCTTGAGGAATTAAATCGACTTCAAGTTCTCCAGAAAGCATTTGACGTTCAAATTCATCATTTTCACCCACATAAGATGAGATCATTTTTTTTACTTGCTTGCGCTGTAAAAGCAACCCAAGGCCATAATCATCTACCCCTGCATTATTGGAGATGCAGGTTAGATTTTTTGTACCCATCTTAACCAGTTCTTTAATCGAATTCTCAGGAATCCCACACAAACCGAACCCTCCTAGCATAATGGTCATTCCGTCTTCAATGCCATTGAGGGCTTCACTTACATTATCAACAACTTTATTCATAGTTAAATTCCTTCTTCAAATGGAACATCCGTTTCATCAGCACCTTCTGGGTCTGCCGCCTCCGTGCAGTCATAAGTTTTGGGATCATAATCCGGAGGTTCTGGAAAGTCTTCGGATGATAAGGCAAGGATGTGGTCTTTGTAAGCCTGCTGCATGTAATATCCATAAATCGGAAGTGCCATGCGGGCACCTTGACCCCAGTTCATAGATTTGAACCGAACAGACCGGTCTTCTGCGCCCACCCAAACGCCCGTTACTAATTCTGGAGTAATACCAATAAACCAGCCGTCTGAATTATTTTGAGTTGTTCCAGTTTTTCCTGCCGTAACAGGGATAGGACCATATTTACCGCTTCTTAGACTTCCCCCGGTTCCCTGGGTAATCACTAATTTCATCATTTTTAGAATTTCATATGAAACCGTTGAATTTAATGCCTGATCGGTGTGTGGCATCGCAGAATAAATAACTTTTCCATTTCTGTCTTCGATGCGCTCTATCGTTGTGGGTCTAACATAGACGCCGTTATTTGGAAAAATGCATTGCGCAGCCACCAAACGAAATAGCGACATATCCATACTTCCAAGGCACATGGAAGGAACGACATCGTTTGGATTTAAATTAATTTCTGTTTTTTTCAGCAGCTTTTCAATTTGGTATGGACCGCCTGTTTTATTCATCGGATTAAAGGCCCCCATTTTTGCCATAACGGCGACTGTTGTAGGATTGGAAGATAACGCGAGCCCCATTTTTACATTTCTAGCAACATCTCCTTTTGGACAGTATTGCCCAACGACCTTGTTGTTGGGATCAACTAAATCAACGCAATATTCACCTGACGAAAACGAAGTACAGGGATTAACCACTTTCATGGATAAAGCAGCGGCGTAAACGAAGGGTTTTATCGTTGAGCCCACCTGACGTGTCCCTTGTCGAACATGGTCGTATGAAAAATGTTTAAAATTAACTCCACCAACCCAGGCGCGAACAAAGCCAGTTTGTGGCTCTACACTGACAAGTCCAGCATGTAAGAACGCTTTATAGTAGCGAATAGAGTCGTTAGGAGTCATTACCGTATCAATCTCTCCTCGCCAAGAAAACACGCGCATTTGAGCGGGGGCATTAAAGGCATTAGAAATCTCGTTTTCTGAATATCCTGCGGCAATCATGCTTTTATATCGTCCGGAATTTTTTCTTGCCGAATTCATGATTTCATTTACCACATCAGAAGAAATTTCATTAGAAAACGGATAGTTTTTTAAGCCGCGATTGTTTGAGTTGAATGCGGGTTGTAAGGATTCTTTAATGTGTTTTTCAACGGCTAATTCCGCATATTTTTGCAGCCTCGTGTTTAAGGTAGTATAAATCTTTAATCCGTCTCTGTAAATATCATAAGGTTGTCCATCTTCTCTGACATATTTAAGCGTACCGTCTTCGTTTTTCTTTAACAAGATATCGGTAACTTCTTGCCGAAGCGCTTCTCTAAAGTATGGAGCCATCCCTTCTTTATGATCAACAGACTGATAATTAACCAGGACAGGTTTTTTAATAAGTTCATCGTATTCTTCTCGAGTAAGTTTATGTGAAACGGCTTCATTATTACTGTTTCTAAGCCACTGATAAAGCACTTGATTTCGTCTGGTAAGCGCCCGAAGTGAATCTTTAGCACGGGCTTCGAGTATTTTTTCAAGTGAAACGTTTCCGATAGCAATACCATCTTCTTGGGCAACTACCCGGCGATAGTTTTTGATTTTGTATGTGTAAGGGTTGTACAGCGCAGGGTTTTTACACATTCCAATTAGCATCGCGGCCTCTTCTTTTTTAAGTTCTTTCGGTCGCTTATTGAAATATACTTTAGCTGCATTTTCAATTCCTACCGCGTTGTATAGAAAATCGAATTGGTTAAGGTACATGGTAATGATTTCCTCTTTGGTATACCTTGATTCAAGCCTTGTTGCAATAATGTTTTCCCGCGCCTTTTCGTTGAGCCTTCGGAATTTACCAATAATACCGCCTCGATTAGAAAGCAAAGATTCTCCATTTGCTCGTGCGATTTCTTCTCGTTGTCGCTGCTGTAATGTAAATAATAATTTGGCAAGCTGTTGAGAGATTGTAGAAGCACCACCTGACCGTCCAAGCGACCCAAATGACCGCGCAATTGAACGAAAATCAACCCCAGAATGTTCCATAAAACGCTCGTCTTCGGTGGCAATTAGTGCATCAAAAACAAAGGGTGAAATATTCTTGTAGGCAGCGCTCGTTCTGTTTACTTGCCAATAGCGTCCGATGGTATCGCCGGTTTGCCCAAGAATAAGTGACGCTTGAAGTTCTGGCGGATTATCGAGCATAGAAATTGGTGGTAGGTCGTCTTCAGATTGTAGAACCAACAATCCAAAAACCAGGAGGAATGGCAATAATGAAAATCCCCAAAAGATTCGGGTAAATCTTTTCTTTTGTTCTTCTGTCAACATAGTTATTTCAAAGTTAACATTTATCTGAGTACATCTCGCCGTTGGCTGTCTAGTTTTAGCAGTATGAACACCATAATTGTAAATGCCATCATGGATGACCCGCCATAACTCATAAAGGGTAAGGGAATTCCAATAACCGGAGCTAGCCCGATATTCATTCCGATATTAATGGCAAAATGATAAAATATGACCATTCCAACGCAGTAGGCATAAACTCTAAAGAAAACGGACCGTTGTCGTTCGGCGATGAAAAAAATTCGAAACAAAATAAAAAGATAGAGCGAAATAAGCACAACAATCCCGAGAAATCCCCACTCTTCGGCAAAGGGGCAAAATATAAAATCCGTTTCACTCTCGGGCACATGGTTCGTTCGCATACTCGAAACAGAGGCTTTTCGATATCCTTTACCTAAAAACTTACCGCTACCAACGGCGGCCATGGCCCGGTTTCTATTATAATCTGCTCCGTTTGGATCTTCTTTAAGCCCTAAGACTAATTCAATCCTACTTTTTTGATGCGGAGCAGCAAGGTTGTTAAAAATAAAGGTAATGCTACTAACGAGAAACAAGGAGAAAAGATAACTACTTAATAAGACAATTAAGTTTTTAGTCTTATTTCGTGGGTATCCAAAAAACAAAATAAACCCTAAGAAAACTAAGGCAATAAATGTAATTATGAAAATTAGAAAAAGTGGACCAGAAAGTTGAATTCCAAACGGATTAAATATGCTACCTGAAAGAAACAAACTTAAAAAAGCCAGCATAATTAAGAAAAAGAAAAACGGAACAAAGTGGGTTCCAAGCCAGGTGGTTTTAAATTTTAGTCTTGGAAAATACCTCAAAAGAGATAACACAAGTGGATCGAAAGAAATCCCTTCACGATAAAGCACAAAAAAGAAGGAGGTAAACACGAGTAGGGTCCCGGCATCGGGCTGTAAGGCTACAAGAATACAGGGTAATAAAATAATACCAAGTGTCTCAATAATGGAACGTGTGTTTTGAAGTTTTATATTGGTTTCGTCTACCCATTTAGCTAACATGAGGGCCGTTGAAATTTTTGCAAACTCTGCGGGTTGTATTCCTAAACCGCCGATGCCCAGCCACGCTCTAGCGCCATGCACCGGGGGCATAAACAACACCACGACCAATAATAAAAGGGTAACGATATAAATATACTCAGCAAACTTTCTATATACATCTGCCTCAATAAGCAGGATCAAAAAGCCAAGAAACAGAGAAACACCAATCCAAAGAATTTGCTTTCCATATTTTTGGCTGGTATCAAAGAGAGAGGGGTGTTCCGGATTAAATGCGACGGAATAAACGGTCATAATACCAAACAACATTAGTAATAAAATCCCTACCAACAGTGGTAGATCAACCCTTGATATTACTCCTTTTGTTTCACGCATATCAATAGCTCGACATCAGATTGGCATTTTTAATCGAGTTTTCTTTTTCTTTGTTTGTTACCTTTTTATTTAAAAATTTATCCATCATTAGGCCTGCGATTGGTGCAGCCCAAGCTCCGCCCGCCCCAGCATTCTCTACAAAGACCGCTAAGGCAATTTTAGGGTTGTCTATCGGCGCAAAGGCTATGAAAACAGAGTGGTTTTTTTTGTTTTTACCATTTTGTACCGTTCCTGTTTTCCCACACACAGTGAAATTTTCGATTTTAGCCTCTTTGCCCGTTCCTCCAGCTTCATAGACGACGCGTCTCATGCCTTCAACTACCGCGTCAAAGTGTCTACGTTCAATTGGGGTAACATGCTTTGTTCGATATTTTTTTAATTTCCCCTTTTTTCCAATCGATTTCACAAAGTGAGGGGTGTAATACCACCCCCGATTTGCCATAATCACAGCAATGTTTGCCATTTGTATTGGAGTAAGTTTAATTTCACCTTGGCCGATTGAAATTGAACGAATGGTTGAAAATGCCCACTGATGATGCCCTAAATAGCGATCATAATACGCAGCATTAGGTATTAATCCATCCCGCTGCGCGAGCGTGTCAATATCAACGCCTAGTTTATTTCCCAAACCAAAGCCCATCATGTATTTATGCCAATTGTTGAGCCCGATTTCTGCGTCTGCAAACACATTTTTATTTTTATTTGGCTGAATTACTCGGCGCACGGCGGCATAAAAATATGGGTTACAAGAAAACTGTACGGCCTTAGCCACAGACGATGGGTAGGGGTGATCGTGGCATCCAACCACGGACTTATTACAAGGGAATCCTGTATTGGGTGTGATTTCCTTTTCTTGAAGACAAATTAAGGCCTGAAGCAATTTAAAGATAGATCCGGGAGGATATTCCGCCTGAAGCGGCCGAGCAAAAAGCGGTAAATTCTCGTCGGTTATAAGTGAGGGATAGTTTTTTCTTATGCTTTTTCTGCCAGATAATAAATTCGGATCATAACAAGGAGCAGAAACCATGGTTAGAATTTCACCGGTTTTAGGTTCTATAGCAACAATACAACCTTTTTTATTCTTCATAAGTTCCTCACCGTACTGTTGGAGTTTTATGTCGATTCCAAGTTTTATTTTGGGAGAAGGAATGGCCACCGTATCATATTTCTTATCCGCATAGGGTTCAATTTCATTATTCGTTGCGCTTGTTACAATGTATCGAACGCCTTTTTTTCCCCTAAGGATTTCTTCATATGAACGCTCGAGCCCGGACCGGCCTATGTTCATGCCAGGTCTATAAAATGGGTCTGATTCAATTTCTTTTCTTCCCACTTCATTCATATAACCAAGGATGTTCGCGCCATTCGGATAGGGGTAATATCGAGTTCCTGTTGGTTCTTCATAAAACCCAGGAAAATCTGTTAATCTTGATGCGATAAGCGTGATTTCCTCTAAAGAAAGGTCTTTAACAAATGGATAAGGGCGGTCTTTTCGGTAATTTGACTGCGTTTTGCCCGTAGATGGATTTTTATAAATCCCCTCATTTTTGACAATCTCTCGAAAACGCGCCTTTACTTTTTTAACATCCCAGCCAATGAGTTTAGCAAACGCGAACGTGTCTAGGTTTTTAATTCGCTCTTCAATCATCATTAAGTTGTACGAAATTTTATTGATAACGATTTTCCGATTTTTTCGATCCACCAATACACCTCTTGGTGGAATAATTTCTCGACGTTTTTCCGCTATTTCAGTAGCCCTTCTTGTCCATGAATCATCAATAACCTGCATGTAAAACAAACGCACTAGAAGTAAAACCCCAGTTATAAAAACCAAGGCATATAGCAAGTATTTACGATTGTCAAGGTTCATTTCTTTTTCCGCTCATTAAAAAAGAAAAATTGAGAAATACTTATTGCAACTGCAGAAACAAGAACGGACATGAAGAGATTCCTAAGGACTAATAAAATTTCTGCGAATCGAAAGATCTCCCAAACAAAATACCATAGTAAACTGCTCACGAATAAGATTCCAAATACCACAAGAAACCAGTCCCAACCCATGTCACTCGCGGTTGGTATTTTGAGGGGGTCATACCCTTCTCGTGGACGAAAAGACTCAAAAACGATAGGTCTTAAATAAGCGAAAAGCACTAATGAAGACGCATTAAGCCCGAAGGTATTTGAAAATGCATCAACAGAAATACCTAATAAAAACCCCAAGGCCATAAGGCCAAAGACATTGGTGTCAAACGGAAGAATCATTAAGAATAAGGGTAAAATAAAAATTTGAGCCCCAAATCCGATTTCAAGCCGATTAAAAACAAACACTTGTAAACAGAAAAACAAGCCAAACAGGGCGCTATAGGTGATAATGTTCTTCATGTTATTCAAGTTCCTCTGGAATTTCTAATTGCAACGAATGAAGTTCCTTCTGTAATAATGAATTGACAACATAAACGGATTGTAACGTTCTATAATCTTCACTAAAAAGAACCTCAATCTTCCACAACGCTTGGTCTTCCACGCGCGATTTGGATACAATGGTTCCTACCTTAAGTCCTTTAGGGAAAATACCGGAGGCTCCTAAGGTATAGATTGCCTTATTTTTTTTAATATTCAAGTCACTTGAAACACCGGTTACTATTCCAATTCTTGGGTTATAACCATCCCATTTAAGCAATCCATGAGGACCGTCTTTACCCACAATCACATCAAGATTAATATCCTGAGTCAACACGGATTTTACTAAAGAAAAATGTTTACCCACCTTAAAAACGATTCCAACCACGCCATTCGGAGAAATAACGGCCATGTTTTTTTTAATTCCTTGGATTTCACCAATGTTAATGGTAAAGTAGTTATTTCTTCTCGCACTAGAGGAGTGAATTATTTCAGCAGGAATAAAGCTATATTCTTGCTCGTAAAGCGTGTCTTTTATTCGATGGGTCGGCCGGTCATGTTTGTAAAAATTAACGAAGACTCGTTTTCGGAGTTGAGCGTTTTCAAGCCTAAGTTTGCGGTTATTTTCTTCAAGGAAAAAATGATTTGTTAGACTTCCCTCCCATTTTTGAATGCGTCCATTAACGCCGGATGCTGTAGATAGAAACACGCTTTTAGGATAAGCAACGAATTGAACATAAAAGAACAGGCAAATAAACTGTAGGGCAGTAAAAAAAATGAACACCCGAAATCGTCTTAAAAAAGCGAATAAATTCTGCATGTGTTTTTAGCCTAATTCCTTGTCTAACGCGTATGGCTTAGTCGCGAATTAAGAATTGATATTTATCAATGTTTTTTAGTGCTATACTTGTGCCAAGCGCGACAGCTCTAAGCGGGTTTTCTGCAATATGAACCGGAAGCTTAGTTTTATCCGCAATCCGTTTATCTAGACCCCTCAACATAGAGCCTCCTCCTGCAAGATAAATTCCGGTTTTGTAGATATCTGCGCTCAACTCTGGTGGAGTTGCCGCTAAGGCACTTAAAATAGCCTCTTCTATTTTCGCGATTGTTTTGTCAAGAGCTGAAGCAACTTCGTCGTGTGTAATTAATATTTCTCTTGGAATACCAGACATCAGGTCGCGGCCCCGAACTGCATACGGTGGAGGCGGATCATCTAAATCTTGAATAGCAGCACCAACTTCTATTTTTATTTGTTCTGCGGTACGCTCACCAACTAAAATATTATGCTGACGACGCATGTATTCTTCGATTTCATTGGTAAAGTCGTCTCCTGCAATTCGAATCGATTTATCAGCCACAATTCCACCTAACGCAATAACGGCGATTTCTGAGGTTCCCCCGCCAATATCGATAATCATGTTTCCCATCGGTTCTTCAACATCAATGCCAATACCAATTGCTGCAGCCATTGGCTCATGTATAAGATACACTTCTTTTGCCCCTGCGTGTTCGGCAGAATCTCGTACTGCACGTTTTTCAACTTCTGTGATTCCCGAGGGAATACAAATAACCATACGCAAGGTTGGTCTAAACAAAGTTCTTCCTGGGTTGATCATTTTAATCATGCCGCGAATCATTTGTTCGGCGCTTTGGAAGTCTGCAATTACACCGTCTTTTAACGGACGGACAGTTTCAATTAATCGGTGCGTCTTTCCGTGCATTTGTTGTGCCTTTCTTCCGATGGCAACGATTTGACCTGTTTGAATGTCTTTTGCCACGATTGACGGCTCATCTACAACAACCTTATCATTCCAAATGATAAGTGTGTTTGCAGTGCCTAAATCAATTGCAATTTCTTGCGTTAAAAAGCTAAATAAACCCATGTGTTTGTATTCGTATTAAAACAGTTTCGAAGGTAGGTAAAAAGTTTCAAAAGAAAAATTAATGTTTAAAATGTCTAAAGCCCGTGAAAACCATGGACATACCGTGAGCATTACAATAGTCTATTGATAGTTGGTCTTTTACCGAACCTCCCGGCTGAATGACCGCGTTAATACCTGCGGCGTGTGCGATTTCAACGCAATCAGGAAATGGAAAAAAAGCATCACTAGCCATTACCGCACCAGACAAATTAAACCCAAAGGTTTTGGCTTTTTGAATGGCTTGATTTAATGCATCAACTCGTGAGGTTTGCCCTGTGCCGCTCGCCAATAGTTGATGGTTTTTTACAAGGGCAATGGCATTTGATTTTGTGTGTTTTACTATAATATTTGCAAAAACAAGGTCAGAAATTTCTTGTGCACTTGGGGCATTTTCGGTTTTGATAATTAAGTCCTCTTTCTGAACGGTTTTTAAATCGAAGTCTTGAACCAAGGCGCCATTTAAAACACTTCTGGTGCTTTTAGCGGGAGAAACGAAGGCTTTTTGTTCCAAAAGAATTCTGTTTTTCTTTTGTGTTAACAGCTCTAGGGCTTCATGTGCGAAACTTGGGGTAATTAGGATTTCAAAAAACAATTCGTGTAGAAGGGTTGCCGCCTCAAGATTAATAGGTTGGTTCGAGATCAACACGCCCCCAAAGGCACTAATTGGGTCTGCCTCTAATGCTTTTTTATAGGCATCTAACACGGATTCCCCAGTAGCAATTCCACACGCGTTATTGTGTTTTATAATCGCAAATAGGGGGGTGGTTGGGTCAAAATCTTGTATCAACCGAACCGCGGCGTCTACGTCCAACAAGTTGTTGTAAGAAAGTTCTTTACCGGCGAGTTTATCAAATATTTCAGATAGGTCACCTTTAAATGTTGCTTCTTGATGTGGGTTTTCACCGTATCTCAACGAGGATTCATTCAGCCTCCCGTTGATTTTTGAAAAATATGATGTGATTGCTAAATCATAAGTTGAGGTGACAGAAAAGGCCTCTTCTGCAAACCTTTGGCGTTGACTAATCCAGGTTTCCCCTTGCTGAGCTTCAAGGAGATTTGCTAAATGCTCATATTGTGCTTTAGTTGAAACCACGACCACATCCTCATAGTTTTTTGCGGCAGCACGAAGTAGGGAAACCCCACCGATATCTATTTTTTCAATGATTTCTGCGTGATTGGATGTGTTTTTTAAGGTTTCTTCAAATGGGTATAAATCAACCACGACTAAGTCAATGGCATGAATCCCATGCTCCTCAACCGAACGCTCATCTCGTTCTAACCCGCGCTGATATAAAATCCCTCCAAATACTCCGGGGTGTAATGTTTTAACTCTACCACCTAAGATTTCAGGAAAATTGGTTAATGAATCTACAGGGATGACGGGAACGCCTAAGTTTTCAATGTAGCTTAAGGTTCCACCAGTAGAGTAAAGGGTTATGTTTAGTTTGTTTAGTGTTTGAACAAGGATGTCAAGCCCCTGCTTGTTATAAACTGAAATAAGTGCCGATTGAATCGGTTTAATTCCCCCCATAGCATATAGAAATTGTAATGAAGGTGCAAAGGTACAGATTAAAGTGTCTTTCAACATAAAATGATATTAACAAAACACAATAAGTAATTAATCTGTAGGTGATTTTTTTGCGTGATTATTCGGCTCATATAAACAAAAACAGGCGTTCCATAGACGCCTGTTTATTTCGTTTATTCTCCTATTATAATAACGGGGAGTAAGACATTTCTATCCAGAACACATTTCACAACTGTCTGGATTCTCTAACGAACATGCAATTGCTGCTTGTTCCTCTTCTATAGATTTTGAGCTCGGCTCTTCTACCACACTTTTGTCAATCGTGAATTTAATTGCATCAGTAGCCGCTTTAGTACGTAAATAGTACATTCCGGTTTTTAACCCTTTCTCCCAACCATAGAAATGCATGGAAGTTAATTTTCCAAAGTTTGCTTGCTCCATGAAAACATTTAAAGATTGACTTTGGCAAATAAATGCACCCCGATCTGCTGCTTGGTCAATGATTGCTTTCTGAGAAATTTCCCAAGCTGTTTTGTAAAGTTCTTTAAGGCGAGCAGGAATTTCAGGAATATTTTGTACGGAACCATTAGCCGCCATAATTTTTTGACGCATTTCCATATTCCACAAACCTTCTTTTACTAGGTCTTTTAATAAGTGTTTGTTTACGATAATAAACTCTCCAGAAAGCACGCGTCGCGTATAAATGTTCGATGTGTAAGGCTCAAAACACTCATTGTTTCCAAGGATTTGGGCTGTAGATGCGGTTGGCATTGGCGCTAATAACAAGGAATTCCTTACGCCATGTTTCTTAACTTCTTCTTTCAATAAATCCCATTCCCATCGATTACTTGGAGTAACTCCCCACATGTCAAATTGAAAAACACCCTTTGATACAGGGGACCCTTCGAATGTAGAATACGGTCCTTCTTTTATCGCTAAATCTTTTGATGCGGTCATTGAGGCGAAGTAAATGGTTTCAAACACCTCTCGGTTTAATGCACGAGCTTCTTCAGATTCGAAAGGAAGGCCTAATAAAATAAAGGCATCAGCTAATCCTTGTACCCCTAAGCCAATCGGTCGGTGACGTAAGTTTGAATTTTTGGCTTCTTCAACAGGATAATAATTTTCATCAATAATTTTGTTGAGGTTCAACGTAGCCTGATAGGTGACTTCAAAAAGTTTATCATGATCAAATACCCCTTGTTCTGTAACATACTTAGGTAAAGCCAAGGAAGCAAGGTTACAAACGGCAACTTCATCTGGCGCGGTGTATTCAATGATTTCAGTACACAGATTAGAAGATTTTATAACCCCTAAATTTTGTTGATTAGACTTAGCGTTAGCCGCATCTTTGTACAACATGTAAGGCGTTCCGGTCTCTATTTGTGATTCAAGGATTTTGAACCATAAATCCTGTGCATTGATGGTTTTTCTTCCTTTCCCTTCTGACTCATACTTAGTATATAGCGCTTCAAATTCTTCGCTGTGAGTATCTGATAATC
>JAIXRD010000002.1 GCA_027485365.1 Cryomorphaceae bacterium
ATGCAACACTTGGTCAAATGCACGCTGCATAAAGGAAGAATATATATTACAAAAAGGAACCATTCCTTGCGTTGCCAATCCTGCACTGAAAGTAACCGCGTGTTGTTCCGCAATACCCACATCAAATGCACGATCAGGCATCGCCTTCATCATGATATTCAAGGAACATCCACTTGGCATCGCAGGAGTAATCCCCATTATTTTTTGATTGCGTTCCGCCAATTCTACAATGGTATGTCCAAATACATCTTGATACTTTGGTGCTTCAGGTCCAATCGGAACAACTTTAACAATTTCACCGGTATCTTTATTAAATACGCCAGGAGCATGCCATTTGGTAGGATTTCCTTCTTCTGAAAATTTATATCCAGCGCCCTTCTTCGTTAAACAGTGTAAAATTTTTGGTCCAGGAATATCTTTTAAATCTTCTAACACTTTAACTAATCCTTCAACATCATGACCATCAACGGGTCCAAAATATCTAAAATTTAACGACTCAAATAAATTGGATTGATTGAGTAAAGTGCTTTTGAGGGCGTGAGAAACCTTAGATGCAACTTTTTGCGCATCGGGTCCGAATTTCGAAATAACCCCTAACCAATTCCACACCTCATCTTTAACTTTATTATACGTATGAGACGTAGTAATATCGGTCAGATATTCTTTAAGCGCGCCTACATTCGGGTCAATCGACATGCAATTGTCATTTAAAATCACCAATAAATTGGCGTCTTTCTCGAACCCTGCATGATTCAATCCTTCAAATGCTAAGCCGGCGGTCATTGCGCCATCGCCAATTACAGCAATGTGATGCCTGTCTTTAAACCCATGAAATCGATTGGCTACGGCCATCCCCAAAGCTGCTGAAATGGAAGTAGATGAATGTCCCACACCAAAGGTGTCGTATTCGCTTTCCGACCGCTTAGGAAAACCAGAAATCCCACCTTTCAATCGATTGGTATGAAACCGGTCTCTTCTTCCCGTTAAAATTTTGTGACCATATGCTTGGTGACCTACATCCCATACCAGTTGGTCTTCCGGAGTATTAAAAACATAATGAAGCGCAACAGTTAGCTCCACCACGCCAAGACTTGCTCCGAAATGACTGTTACCAATTTCAGAAATCACATCAACAATATATTGCCTTAGTTCTTCAGAAACTTGGGGAAGATCGGCTCTCGAAAATTGAGATCTTAAATCAGATGGGAATTGAATCTTTGAAAGAAAGGGCCCCGGGGTGTATGGATTACTCATTCACACAAAATTAGGAATAATAAACCATAACAAGAAGAAGAGATGAATGTTCAATGCCTAATAGAAGTGCACATTATATTTTGTAATTTTGCAAGCAGAAAAAATCGCATTGAAACGTATTAGCCCTTTTATCCAATTTACTAAGTTTCGCCTCTCTTTTTTAGTGGTGATTTCTGCCTTATCTGGATATTTATTTGTTGGCGGCGGGAATGCTGCCATTATAGTCAAATTACTCTTGGGGGGATTTTTAATCACTGCTGCATCAAACGGGGTAAACCAACTGCTTGAGATGAAGCAAGATGCCTTAATGAATCGAACGAAAAACAGACCCTTAGTGACGGGAGTGCTTAGCGTTAGAAATGGCATATTGATATCGATTGCTTGTTTGATCAGTGGTGCGGTATTGCTCGGTTCAATTAATCAGAACAGTTTATTTTTAGGACTTAGCGCATTCATTTCCTACGCATTTATATATACCCCACTTAAAGGTAAAAGTTCTTGGGCTGTATTTGTTGGCGCGTTCCCAGGGGCAATCCCTCCAATGTTAGGCGCCATTGCGCACACAGGAGTCTTTGGTTTTATCCCTGGATTGCTGTTTTTTATTCAATTCATGTGGCAATTCCCTCATTTTTGGGCGATTGCGTGGGTTTCTCATGAAGATTATCAGCGTGCGGGATATTTTTTATTGCCTTCTAAGTCCGGTAAATCAAAACACTCCGCCTACCTCATTTCACTGTATTCAATTGTGTTAATTCCAATTAGCCTCATTCCTTGGTTGCTGGGAATAACCAATAATATATCTCTATTAATTGTTGGTTGTTTTGGGGTTTGGTTCTATTTTCTTTCATACCGACTATATATTTCTTGCGATGATCGCGATGCAAAAAAACTAATGTTCGCTTCGTTTGTTTATCTACCAATCATACAATTTGCGTATGTTTTTACCAAAATGGATTCTATAATTCAAAATTTATTAAGTCATGGATTATTCTAAAGAACTTAGCCCTGAAATCAGGGAAAAAATGAAAAAAAACTTGGTTTATGTTGGCATTTTTGCCGTTGTCATGTTCTTCGCGGGACTAACCTCGGCCTATTACGTAAATATGGGCGGTGGATTTTGGTTGAAATACCCTATGCCCAGCGGATTTTATTTAAGCACCTTATTTATTGGTTGTAGTTCCTTGTTTTTTATTTTGGCCATTCGCGCAATAAAGCAAGGCAAGTCATCCTTACTGAAATTACACATGGCGTTGACCTTAGTGTTTGGATTACTTTTTGTCACCTTCCAATTTAAAGGGTATAATCAACTAATTACCCGAGGCATTTATAATCCTTCGATTTTCTGGACCTATCCAGAAATCTTGGTAAATGATGGGAGATATGGTGATACAATAACAGCCACTATAGATGGAAAACCAATTCTAGTAGATGGCAACAATTTTAGCATTGGGAATCGTGCCATGACGAAGGAAGAGTTCCTCGATTTTCAAGCGTACATGAAACATTTTGCCTTGCCGGAACAAGTGATTTTCAGTCAGCAAGACAAGCCCTTGAATGCCGTTTATTCCTCAAAATACACCTTATTTATAAACAATCAACCTCTGGTAATAAAGAAAGGTAATTTTTATATCTCTGATTCGATATTAATGTCGCACACGGATGAAATACGGCTTTGTAAAGTGTCGATGAATGTAGTATTAGGGCGTGGACACTTTATGATGAAAGGTCAATATGGCAAAGATTTCAATGTGTATTTAAAAGGCAAAAAACTCAGTTACAAAAACGGGAATTTCTGGATTAACGGACGAATTCTAAGTGAAAGTGCACAAATAAACGCCGGAGAAACTTCCGATAATGCGAGTGCATTTCTATATGTAATCTCTTTTGCTCACCTCTTACATGTCTTGGGAGCCTTAATCTATTTATTGGTCATGGTAAAGAACTCATTTACAGGCCGCTACAGCGAGGGGAATCATTTATCCCTTCGATTAGGGGCAATGTTTTGGCACTTTTTAGGCATATTGTGGGTGTATTTATTCCTGTTTTTCAATTTTATTCATTAAACTTGCACAAATTTTAATACGATGGCAGGTCATACCGCAGCACTTGATTCAAAGACATTATGGGGAGGTAAAATTTCTCCATTTTCAACAAGTTACGGAAAACTAATGATGTGGTTTTTCCTAGTTTCAGATGCCTTAACCTTTGGCGGACTTTTAATTGCTTATGGATTTACGAGACATGATTGCTTAGAAGCTTGGCCAATTGGGGAAGAGACGTTTAACTCCATGCCGTTCTTAGGTCATGGGTATCCCTTGGTTTACGTAGCGTTAATGACATTTATTTTGATTATATCATCGGTAACTATGGTATTGGCAGTTGAGGCTGGACATCGAATGGACCGGAAAGGGGTGACAAAATGGATGATTGCAACGATAATCGGTGGCTTTTTCTTTGTTGGATCTCAAGCATGGGAATGGTATCACTTTATTCATGGATCTGAGTTCGGTAAAATTGAATTGGCTGATGGATCTGTGGCTATCGTTAAAGGTCATTTCGGTGAAATCAAAAACTTTACGGTTACTGAGGCAGGTAATCACCATAAAAAAGGCGATATAATCAAGGAGGACTTAATGCACACCTTTCAACACGCTGCTGCTGCAGGGCACATAACCAATGGAATCATTACTTTACATGACGGGGCTAAAGCTTCTATCACTAAGGAAAAAGACCATGAATTAACATTAATCGTTAAGAAAAGTGGTAAGGTTAATAAAGCATCAAAAGCAAAACGTAGAATAACTGGTGCAAAAGCGGAAAAACTATACTATGAAGCGCTGTATTCAGGGGAAGCTAATCGTGTAATTTATGGTGCTAACTTAAAGCAAAATGAATACGGGCCGCAACAATACGCACAATTCTTTTTCTTTATTACCGGATTCCACGGGTTTCACGTATTCTCCGGTGTAGTAATTAACATTATTATTTGCCTTGGGGTTGTGGCTGGTACATACCACAAAAGAGGACACTATGAAATGGTTGAAAAAACCGGACTATACTGGCACTTTGTAGACCTAGTTTGGGTCTTCGTATTTACATTCTTTTATCTTTTATAATTTTACGTATGGAACGCGACGATTTAATTGAATATTCATTAGATGCTCACCACAGTGAAGAAAAAGGGGTAGAAATTCGAAAGAAAATCTACAAAGTAACGATTCTACTTACCTTAGTAACAATTGTTGAGGTAGTTTTAGGTGCTGTTATCAAGCAAGACGCTTCAATTTGGCCTTTAGTTAAATGGACCTTTCTTGCGTTAACTATACTCAAGGCAGGATACATTGTTATGGTATTTATGCACCTTGGAGATGAGCGCAAGTGGTTACGGTATGTGATTCTCGTTCCATACTTTATTTTTATTCTCTATTTGATTTTTATTGCACTTTGGGAAGCTACGGCCATTAAATCCGTATTGAATTTCTTTTCATAAACCCCAATGAGTATCACCAAAAAACTAAGGAAAGTTCTCGGCTTCCTTTTGGTATTTGGTCCAGCCTTGTTTTTAATTTTTATTTCAACCCGTGGTTGCACGCATCAGTTCAAGACCTTAGATGATTATGGAGTCTTGAAAAACTACTCTTTTACGGATAGTAAAGGGAAAAACCGAACGGCAGCGGAATTCAAAGGTGAAATCATTATCATCACTACGCTTCAAAAAGGTTGCCCATGGGATTGTTCCGTTTCATTTTGGCGATTAAACCAAATACTTTACCAACACATACGTAAAAATAGCCACAAGCAACTGAAACGCGTACGCATGATTTCTTTTGTCACGGATGGAAAAGGGAATCCAGAAAAACAGTTGACCATCGTTCAAGATATGATGGAACGTGATGTGGAGGGGTATGACCCTAACTTATGGGTCGTTGCATCCGGAGATGTCCGCAGCATTTACAACATTGAACACAACAATCAAACCTTACTTCAAAAGGGAAAAAAATACTACGGCGGTGAGGGATTCCAAGAGCTTATCCTTTTAAGCGACAAAGAAAATCATTTGCGAATGGTATTAAAAGGGAATCAAGAAGGGCTTATTCGCCGTATGAAAGAAAGTTTAGCCTTGTTATTAAAACAATATGATAAAGATCGGGCGATACGTAAGTAGCATTCTCGCAATCTTCTTGCTTTTCGGATGCGAAGAATCACCTAAACTCCCTTATTTAGGAAATTCGGATGTAGAATACACAGAAAAAGGTGGTGTTTTCTATGCTGATACCGTCTATCCTGTTATTCCCGCTTTTACGTTTACAAATCAAGAGGGAAAGCACGTAACGAATAAGACGTATAAAGGTAAAATGTGGATTGTAGAATTTTTCTTTGCTTCATGTCCTACCATTTGCCCAATTATGAACAAGCAATTAAAGCGACTGCATAAAAAATTATCGAAAGATGTGCTTGACGAACTTCAATTTCTTTCGTTTACGATTGATCCTACCCATGACAATCCAGCCGTTTTAAAAAAATACCAAGCTAACCATCAGATAAATTATAAGAATTGGGATTTCCTCACCGGAAATGAAGCAGAAACCCACCGCTTAGGAATTCAAAATTTTTTAACGTTTGCTGGTAGAGACGATGAATCTGCGGGTGGCTATGCGCATTCTGGGTCTTTTACCTTAGTTGATGCCCAAGGTCATGTGCGTGGCGTTTATGCGGTGACTAATTTTGATCTATCAGTAAATGAACAAGAATACGATAGAATGGTTAAAGAAATAAATACCCTTTATGATGAACACACTAGCTCCAAATAAAATCCCCACGGTTAAGAAACTAATTATTGCTGTTTCGATTGTTATTCCATTGGTAGTAGGTGCATTATTTCGCATTCGAATTCCTGGAGACTTGTCTTTTTTACCTCCAATTTATGCAGGTTTTAATGCAGCAACAGCCTTATTGCTAATCCTTGCCCTATTCATGGTTAAACAAGGAAAAATAGAATTACACCGGTTTTTTATACGCTTAGCGCTATTGTTGTCTTTATTGTTCCTGGTTTGTTATGTTGCATATCACCTCACTTCCGATCCAACACAATATGGTGATTTAAACCATGATCACATCCTTAGCGATGCAGAGAAGGCATCTGCAGGAAATTGGAGAACGATATATTTTATTACATTAATAAGTCATATTGGACTAAGTATGGTAGTGATTCCAATGGTACTTTACGCGTATCTTTTTGCCTGGGCGGGTCAATACGAAGCGCATAAAAAATTGGTGCGTTTTGCCTACCCGATCTGGTTATATGTTGCCATTACAGGAGTTGTCGTGTATTGGATGATTTCTCCTTTTTATCGTTGATTATTTAATTTTAACCTCAACCCTTCGATTGGCTTCTTTCTGTTCTTCAGATTCTGGCTTAGGATAGATTGGTTTAGTGTTGCCATAACCAACCGCAGAAAGTCTTTCTGGCTCAATTCCACAGGAAATTAAATAAGCTACAATGCGCTTAGCTCTTTTTTTGGATAGTCGTTGAGAACTTAAGGAATTTCCCCCTTCGTCGTTGACATGGCCTTGAACTTCAATGGAAATGCTTGGATTTAATAACAAGAAATCCTTTAAGCGTTTCAATCGAGGCATGGATTCCTCCAAAATTATAGCAAGCCCGCCTGCGAAATAAATATCATCCAATTTGGTGATTGCACCATGCGTAATGGGTGCTAAAAAAATCGTATCGTGATGCGTAGTTGAGGGAATTGGGTGCTCAATAATATCTTTAGAGTAATACCCTTCTGAATCGATTCGCAACGAGGCCTTAAGTTTACGTTGATTATTTACCAAGATATCGGATCCGCGATATGTACCATCGATTAGGCTTGATGCAACAAGAGATAATTTAGCAATAACGGGAAATCCAGTAAGCTCATCTCTGAAATGTATTCCATACACAGGAAGATCTTTAGAATATGCTAAATTTAAAAGTAACGAATCCTTTAACACCGTTCCTTCGGACGTTAATGGGGTGTAGTTAAGTTTTAAATCGATCAAGGGTGCTTTACCTTTGTCCACATAAAGCGCGATGTAATAATTCTTGTCTGCAGAACACTTATATATTGGGTTAAGTGTA
>JAIXRD010000165.1 GCA_027485365.1 Cryomorphaceae bacterium
ATCTGATGAATTTAATTCATATACAATGGAATAGCTAGATTCATTAGTTTGAGTAAAATAAACGGTGCTTTTGTTAATTGGAATAACCTTGGTTGTGAAAAAAAAGGTTTTGAATGTACTTAGTTTTACAATTTTTTTAAAATCTTTCAAAGGCAATTGTAAAAATTTGTAATTCCAAGTAAAATCTCTTTGAGATGAGTCTTTAATATAAAATGAGAATTTCTCTTTATTTATTTCATACACATTTCCATCGGCAAATAAGATGAGTTTTTTATTTTCAGTAGTTTTGAAAAAACTTACACAGCGACTATTGTTTGGAGATTTTAATTTTTTAATCTCTATCCCGTTAAAATTAAAAATACCAGTGGGTGTGGCAATCCATAATATTTTATCGTCATCAAAAAATAAATGAGTTACAATGTTTTGATCAAATTTACTGTTGAATTTATTGATGGTTTTTTGAAAATAGTCGTCGTTTTTTTGACCAATAAGATTATTTATCAGCAATAAGCTGAAGATAGATAAAATAAATGTTAACTTTTTAAATTTCAATTGTATAGTTGTATCAATTCTACAATGTTTGATACTTGTAGCTTTTCAAAAATACGATTTTTCACTGTTGATATGGTATTGCTTTTAACTAAAAGTTCTTTTGCAATGTTTTGTGTGTTTTTTCCTTCTAATATTAATTTGAGTACTTCTTGTTCTCTTTTGCTTAACCGGCTTTTTTTTGTTTTGCTTTCAACCAATGTCTTTTCATTTGATTGAATAAATTGTTCAAGCTTGTTTGTGATTTCAGATTCAGCTAGTTTTTTTTCGCAAAATGAAATAGCTGCATGCTTTTTTAATATGTGATCAAACATGATTTTAGGGTGCATCGTGAAAATCATGATTTTCAATTCAGGGAATTCTAAAATTATTTCGTCTAAGATATTTAAGCTCGACCCTTCTGGAAAACTCACATCCAATATCAAATGTGTAGGTTTGTATTCTCTGATTTGTAATACAAGAGTATTTAAATTTAAACATTCGAATACATTATGTACTTTTAATTTATAAGAAAGAATCATTTTAATGCCACTTAATATGATACTGTGGTCATCGGCAATCAGAATTCTTGTTTTTGAGGTATTTGGCATTGAACTTCAAAGTTATTTTTAAAACCATTCAAATAACGTAGATAAATATCTACAATTGAGGAAGTGTTAATTTGTGAAAGAAGTTTTACACGTGAAAAACAATTGAAGAAACTAGAAGGTATAACCTACCGAAAAGTTGAAATTTCTGCTGGCTGAAGGGAATAAGTAAACTTCTTGAATTACATTTCTATTGCCATTCATATATCCCCAGGTATATCCATTGTTCGCATAGTATTTATTGAACAAATTATTTATTTGAAGTTTAATATTTATTGAACTTTTACGAGATATAGCGTGGTTGTAATTAATCATTAATTCAGAGAAGTTGTAATCGTTGAGTTTTCTAGTTTCATCACCAGTATTATCTAAATATTGTTTTCCAATAAATTTAGTAACCAAACGGAAGCTTAAATTACTTTTTGTGGTACTTACTCTTTTATGGTCTGAATAAACTGTATTCCAAAAATATACAGTATAGTTAAAACCTAATGAACTCACATAGTTTGGAGAATAAGAGATTGGTGCATTGCGGAAGTTTGAATCTACTTTTTCGTATGTGGCATAGTCTAACCAACTTGCAGGTGCATTTTCAATAATATTTTTACTCAAAGCAATATTTCCTATGAGTCTGAGTTCATGGCTAAACTTACCGAAGTATTTTTTTATATGGTCAAAGATCAAAGCGCTTCCCTCTATTTCTATTCCCGTTCTATAACTTTTCGGCACATTCACCCTCAACGCAGATCCAACATCGTTTAAATCTCCGGATAAAACGAGTTGGTTTCTGTAGTCCATGTAATACCCATTTAAGTTCATTGTGAATATTGAACTATATTTTTGTTCGCTATCATTCGTATAGTTATAATTTCTCTTAAATAGAATGGCAAATTGATACCCCAATTCATAGTCTATGAGTTGTTCAGGTTTGGGAGTTTTTATTACGTTGTTGTCTGTGAAATCTGTTCTTGCAGGTTCTTTATATCCCATTCCAATACTTCCGTCCAATGTTCCTTGTAATAAGAAATTTTCTGAAAATTGTATGGTTGGATTTTTGAAATTGAAACCACCTTTGGGATTAAAAAATGTAAAATTGGAATTGAAGTTAATGGGTTGTAAGGCGTTTTCTGTTCCATTGCCATTATATAAGACTTTTCTCCCTTGCAAATCCAAATAGTAATTGAACATACTTGAAGAAGCATGATTGTATTTTAAAAATACGCTGATGTCTGTTTTGTAAGACGTATTTTGATAGTATTTGTTTGGTAGATTTTGTTTGATATATAAGGGAGTAGCAGAATAAACCGTATCTACAATACCATAATGTTGTCCAATATATTTGTTTGCGGCAACTCCGGCAGTAAAAAATGATTTTTCTGTTTCAAATGAATAATTTATGTTAACTCCAATTAAGTCATTGTTTAACCATCTTTGTCTTGTTAAATTGCTATTGGACATAGATATTGTTAACGTGTCGGGGATGGTAATGTTTGGTAAACCATAATTA
>JAIXRD010000019.1 GCA_027485365.1 Cryomorphaceae bacterium
ACCGGGATAAAGTGTATTGCGGTAAGTGGAGGCGTATCAGTAAATAGCGATTTACGAGCCAAACTTCAAGCTTGGCAAGATACAAATCCCGAGCTATCGATGCATATAGCACTGCCTTCCTATTGTACGGATAATGCGGCCATGATCGCAATTACAGGAGCATTTTTATTTGAAGCAGGAATTACACATGACCAGCAGATTTCGGCAAATGCAAAATTGCCTTGGTAAATTTGGAAGTTTAGAAAAATTTCCTAACTTCAGAGAACCAAACTCACTACTATGTTTTTAGAAATCCAAGAAATCCAAAAGGAGCAGGTTACAAATTGCACCTATGAAAAACTCAGCTCCATTGAACAGGAAGCTAATTTGCGGCAAAAACTACATAAAGCCATGATTTTAGGAAATACCCATCGGGGTAAAGTAGAAATCATTTTTTGTGATGATGATGGATTAAAAAAGGTACACACCACTATTTGGGCCAAAGGAGAGCAGTTCATCACACTGAAAGGTGGGGTTTGGATTCCAATTTCTAAAATTGTAGATATAATTTTTTAACTTCGCGACATGCGTCGTGTTGTTACTATCCTATCCTTTATTCTTTGCCTATTATCTAATGTTGTTGAGCTTCAAGCTCAAAATCATGTAACTTGGAATGCTTCATGGGATAAGCAATCCGGAATGGTAATTATACGAGGTAACATTGAACCCACGTGGCATTTATATTCGCCTCAAACTGATCCAAACCTCGGACCAATCGCGTTAAGTGTGACGTTTGAAAAAAATAAGGGGATCAAAAAAATCGGGAGTTTAGAATTTTTAACAGCACCCGTTGCGCATCAAGATGACAATTTTGGGGGAATGGTTTATATTTGGGAGAACGTAGTTGAAATACGCCAAGCCTTTCGAATTAAAAAAAGCGGCGCATTAAAACTTACAGTAAACTACATGATTTGCGACGAAACGAAGTGTATTCCTCCAATCGATGTGCCGATAACCATTCAAATTAATAATTAACTATGAGGTATTTTTTATCTACCTGCTTGATACTTTTAAGCTTAGCGACATTTGCACAAGGTTCTTGGCAAGACAATATAAAATGGAAATTTAGCATAGAAAAAATCGACAGTACTCATGCGTATATTGTTGGTAAAGCGACACTTCTAAACCATTTTCATATTTTCTCAGTAAATCACGACCCAAAAAAGGCAGATTACACGGGAACACCTACAACCTTTGATATCAAAGCCAATAAGAATTTCAAATTAATCGGGAAACTCAAAGATGGCAGTGCACCTAAAAAGTTTGTTGATGAATTAGGTGAACAATTGTATTTTGAAGGAAGCGCTACCTTTAAACAGCAAATTGAAATACTAAGCAACGAGGCGTTTAGCATCCCTTTCACCTATAGTTTTCAAATCTGTGATGCAGCGGGATGTATATTCCCTCCTGCTCAAGACGCAACAGTTAAAATAAGTGGCTATAAAAGTGCATTATCTTCCGCTAATGTTCCCCAAGAAACAACACAAGACACCAGCACAACCACTGCATCTTCAGGCGACAACACCACTGGAGACACCATGGATCAGAAAGAAGACAAAGAAAGTGCACCAAAAAAACCAAACACCCTATGGTGGACGTTTTGGGCAGGATTTGGTGGTGGTTTATTTGCCTTGTTAACACCATGTATGTTTCCGATGATCCCCATGACCGTAACGTTCTTTACTAAACAATCTAAAACAAGAGCAGAAGGAATCATCAAAGCACTTGTTTATGGTGTGTCAATTGTTGTAATCTATGTGACTTCGGGCATTTTATTTACAGCAGTTTTAGGAACCACGGGACTAAATGACCTATCCACTAACATTTGGATGAACCTCGTGTTCTTTGCAATTTTTATGGTTTTCGCTTTCTCGTTTCTTGGAGCCTTTGAAATTCAATTACCAAGCAAATGGGTTAACAAAATGGATAAGCAAGCAGACAGAGGTGGATATATTGGCATCTTCTTTATGGCATTCACCTTAGGCTTGGTTTCTTTTTCTTGTACCGGTCCAATCATTGGGAGCCTCTTAGTTACCGCATCAACCACTGGGTCCTACCTTACCCCTGCTATGGGCATGGGTGGATTTTCGCTTGCCTTGGCTATTCCATTTACCTTGTTCGCAATTTTCCCAAGTTGGTTAAATTCGCTACCACAATCCGGGGGATGGTTGAATTCGGTTAAAGTAGTGCTGGGATTGCTTGAAATCGCTTTAGCGATGAAATTTTTATCAGCTGTGGATATGGCCTACCACTGGGATATATTAACCCGTGAGTGGTTTGTTGGATCTTGGTTTGTGATTTTTATGATTATGGGACTTTATCTCCTCGGAAAGATTCGTTTCTCTCACGATTCCCCAGTAGAAAAATTAAGCGTTCCAAGGTTCATGTTTGCGTTTATTGCCCTTGTATTCTCTGTTTACCTATTTACCGGAATGTTCGGACACCCATTGAAATTAATCGATGGGATTGCTCCTCCAAGAACCCATTCAGAGGATAATTTCCGCTTCAATAATGGCGGACTTGATACCGGAGTAAAACAAGATTCAATTACCGATAAATATGCTGCAGAGATGCATCCAGTGGGTGATGGTTCCATCTTGGTATTCCATGATTTATATCAAGGACGTGCCTATGCCAAAGAACGAAATCTACCAATTCTTATGGATTTCACCGGACATGCTTGTCAGAATTGTCGTAAAACAGAATCTACCGTATGGACCAATGACGAAATCCGCCCCTTACTCCAAAAGAATTTCGTGATTATTTCGCTGTATGTTGACGACCACGAACCGCTACCTGAAGGCGAACAGCGATATTCTAAAGAACTTGGTGGGAAAATTCGCGACGTTGGGAATAAATGGGCCGAGTATGAAGTAATTAATTACAAAAGCTTCCAACAACCGCTCTATGTGGTAACCGATCATGAAGGCAAAGACCTTACTGAAACCATTGGTTATACGCCCGAAATTGATAGTTACAAGAAATTCTTATTGAAAGGAATACGAAAATTCAACCAGTAAATGAAACTGTGCATTGCGGAAAAACCGAGTGTCGCACGAGATTTGGCTCAAATCCTTGGTGCATCCACTCGGAAAGAGGGGTATTTTGAAGGAAATGGGTATTGGGTGAGTTGGACCTTTGGTCATTTGTGTACGCTGAAAGAACCTGAAGATTATAACCCAAACTGGAAACAGTGGCGGGTTGAGGATTTACCAATTTCTCCTGAACAATTTGGAATTAAAGTAATCAAAGACGAAGGCGTACAGCGACAATTCAATGTACTCAAATCCTTGGTAGCTCAATGTGAAGAAGTGATAAATTGTGGGGATGCGGGACAAGAAGGCGAATTGATTCAACGTTGGGTCCTCTTGAAAGCAGGTTGTAAAGTACCGGTTAAACGCTTGTGGATTTCTTCCTTAACTGATGAAGCCATTAAAGAAGGCTTTTCTAAGCTTAAAAATGGTGAAGAATTCGATAACTTGTTTGCCGCAGGAAATTCACGTGCCATTGGCGATTGGATGCTAGGGATCAATGGAACACGACTCTACACCAAAAAATTTGCGCCAGCAAAAATGACCTTATCCGTTGGTAGAGTACAAACCCCTACCCTCGCCATGATTGTACAACGGCAGAAGGAAATCAATGCATTTAAATCTGAAACCTATTGGGAGCTTAAAACGATGTATAGAGAAACAGAGTTTCTTTGTCAAATTGATCGCTTAAAGTCGGAAGAAAAAGCTAAAAAAGGCGTGGAATACCTGAAAGATAAACCCTTTAAAATCACCTCTTTTGAACAAAAGGAAGGGAAAGAAGGAAATCCGAGATTGTACGACTTAACTTCATTGCAAGTAGATGGAAACAAGCGTTATGGTTTCAGTGCCGATGAAACACTCAAGCATGTTCAAAGCCTTTACGAGAAAAAATTGGTGACCTATCCACGGGTTGATACCACCTACCTCTCCGAAGATCTTCACCCCAAAATACCCAATGTATTAAAAGGGCTAAGAGATTACAGTAGATTTACTGAATCATTGTTGGAAAAACCCATTCCTAAAACAAAAGCTATTTTCGACAACAGCAAGGTAACCGACCACCACGCTATTATTCCTACCGGAATCGTTCCATCTGGAATTTCTCCTGATGAACATAAAATATATGACTTAATCGCTCGCAGGTTAATTGCTGCGTTTTATCCGGAATGTAAGGTTTCAAATACCGCCGTAATGGGTCAAGTAGATCAATTAACATTTAAAGCAACTGGTAAGCAGGTTTTAGATAAAGGTTGGCGTGTGGTATATGAAGACCTCGATCAAAAAGTTCAGAAAAAAGGGGAGTCTGAAGATAAAATCTTACCCATATTCACGGAAGGAGAAGAAGGTCCGCATGAACCCTTCATGCACCAAGGAAAAACCTCAGCACCAAAACCCTACACGGAAGCGACCCTTCTAAGAGCTATGGAAACCGCTGGAAAACTGGTTGAGGATGAAGAAATGCGGGAATTAATGAAGGAAAATGGAATTGGAAGGCCCTCTACCCGATCCGCCATTATTGAAACCTTATTCAAACGAAAATACATCGAAAAAAAGAAAAAGAACCTCATTGCTACCGATACCGGCATGCATTTGATTGACACCATTAAAAACGACCTGCTCAAAAGCCCTGAACTTACCGGACAATGGGAACATAAATTACGTCAAATGGAACGTGGGTTATATGACCCTAAGCAATTCAAAGCAGAGCTTTTTCAAATGGTCCGTGAAATTACCGATGAAGTAATCTTTGGGAATTAATCCTGTTTCACAAAAGGCTTAACAGACTTGGTACCATCGCCAAAGCTGGCTACAACCCGATACGTACCTCGTGCCAAACCACTAATATTAAGGTAAGAAAGCGAGCTAAGAATTGGACATTCCAACACCACCCGACCTGCAGCATCCACTATTGATACAGATTGAGCAATGCCATAGGTGAACTCAACATTCAAGCCCTCGTTCGCTGGATTTGGATAAAGCAACCAATTACTTCCGTTGAGTTCCGTTAAAGAGGCATTATCTGCTATCACTTCAAACGTCGTGGTGTCCGAACAATTGGCATTTGATGCAACTAAGGTTACGGTGTAAACACCAGGAACACTATAAGTATGTGAAGGAGAAAATCCATTCGATGAATTATTATTCCCAAAATCCCAAGCATATTGATTGGCATTCAAACAACTATTGGCAGAAACAGTAGCCGTCATCCCTAAGGTATTCATCGTGGCATTTGCGGTAACTTCATCCATAATTAATTGAACAGGGGTTCTTGGACTTATACATGGATCTTTAACCACTTCCCAGTCATAGAAATAATAATAAAATGCCCCTCCTGCGCTTGAACCTGTGATGGAAACCAAGCCCGGAATCTGATAAGGAAATACAACACCGGCATTATTACGATACAAATTCATCTGCGCCCCACCCATTCGATAATTTACCCCAGGTTCCACATGAAAGTTTAGTGAAATCCGCGAACCTCCAGCAGGAATATTTAAAAACCTAGAATCTAACTGATTACCGCTCGCATCCCATAAGGTAATTGTACGATCTCCAGCTGCACCTGCATTTACCCATGCAGAAACAATCGTTAGGGGTTCATTAACCGTGAATATCATGTATTGCGTGCTCGCGTTATTATGCTGTCCGCCTGTACCAAAGGAATTATTTAATGGTCCTAGGTATTGAGAAAGATTGTTCTCAACAGACTCTATCCAAACCGTATCGGTTTGTTGTAAAAAGGTGGAATAACTCGGCCCTGTCGTCAATAAGTTTCCATCAAACTCAGCATCAAAATAGGACATACTGCCGTTTGCCGTCGCATTAACCGTTACTGAATCAGGGGAACAAATAATCACATCTGCAGAGAGAGGAGCATCCGGACGATTAATTGTGATATACTGAGCAAAGCTGATGGTATCTGTACCGAAGGCATTTCCAGCAATCAAGGTAACTGTAAACTGACCGTCTTGCGTATACACATGACTGGGAAATTGAAGTGATGAAGTACCTCCATCTCCAAAATCCCAAGCCCAACTTGTTGGACCACCAGTAGATTGATCATAAAAATCAATATCCCCAGTACAACTAGTAACCGCGTTGGCCTGAAAATCAGCTACCGGTGGATTGGTAGGTATTTGACATGCCCATGTCATAACAAATCCGGCATTGGTCACATAGGTATCAGAAAAAAACTTCAAGTTAACGGCACCATAGGTTGAATTAATCACCCCTGCATTCGGGAGCGTATTTCCTGTATATTGACCGATTAAAGGACTCGTATTGTTCGGACCGTCGTAGATGTATAAGTAATCATAATTGGCTTCTAAATCGAAGCTTGAGAAATTAAGGGTAATACTCGCTGCCCCAATTGGCGCAATGGTAATCTCACTGGTTACAAGATCTTGATAATTAGCTGCCGCGCCCCCTGGATCGAATAAGGTTCCTGTGCATGATGTTTGCGTTTGATTTAATCCTGCCGGATTCATAGTTATTGCACATGGCAAGCTTGGGTCCACATTAATGTAGTCTACCAAGACCAAGGTATCTGTACCACACGCCCCACCACTGGCAATTAAGGAAACAGAATACAAGCCTGGATTTTGATAAGTATGCGAAGGGTTTAACGCAGACGATGTAGTGCCGTCTCCAAAATTCCATTGAAAGGAACCTGCATTAAAACTCTCGTTCGTGAAATTGACCAATGCCGGTGACTGACAATAATCTTGAAAAGCTGTAGAGAAATCTGCATTGACTGTATAGGAAAAGGCAGGTCCCACCCCTACCGCATACCATGCGTTGGTAGTACTCATTACCTCCGGAGAACATGCACCAAACAAATCAATCGCAGATTGAACTGCATAAAAACGTGCATCTTGATAATCTGAATTTGGTGTTAAATAAAAGGTATTGTTGCGAAATGCGATGCGCGCTGCATCCACAATACCTAGGCCGCTTACATTGTATGCATTATTGATATCGTTGGTGCCCGTTCCACCCACTGTAAGTAAATAAAACCAAAAATTCTGAACCCCAGAATTCGTATGAACACCTCCATTATCTTGGGTACCGGTGTAATAGTTGGTACCTAAATAGGTATCCGGATCGGCAAAGGCACTTGGATTACTCATGCTTCGGATTCCGTTGCCATTGGGTGTGGCATCTTCCCCCATAATCCAATTCAATACATTGTTGTTAGCAAAAGCCTCTACGGAAACACCAAAAATATCTGAAAACGATTCATTCAAGGCACCTGATTCATTCGCGTATACCAAATTGGAGGTATTTGAAGTCAAACCATGCGCAATTTCGTGAGCTGTAATGTCAATCGCCGTAAGTGGCGTGAAGGTAGTTCCGTTTCCATCTCCATAAGTCATGCGCTGTCCATCCCAAAAAGCATTGTTGTAATTGGTATTGTAATGCATGTAGCTTTTCAATAAAAATCCATTCCCGTCAATGCTATTTCGGTTGTGGATTTGCCAAAAATAATCATAGGTCATTTCCGCTCCCCAATGCGCATCACCGGCAAAATGGTCTTGATTGACCGTATTATTCCAATAATTATCCGCATCAATAAAATCAACTGCTGCTCCATAATTCGACGTGTTATTCAAGTCAAAGGTTTGAATTCCATTTCCTCTTCCAGTTTCACGCAGCCTAAATTGAGAGGCAAAATAATCTGCCACCATCACGCGATTACCGGAATAGGCTGTAACCGCAATACCGTTGCTGTCCGCAGTATGTATTCTGTTTTCCGCTGCTACAATTTGATTTGTATGGGCATCTATGTAAATGAACTGTCTAGACAACGGCTCGTCCGCATAAACATCTACCCCATAAACCAAGGAAGTTGTATTGGCCGAAGGGTTCGTGTACCACATCAATTGAGGTGCGGGATAATAACTAGCCTCGCTGCCTTGTTCCATTTTGAGTAAGGCTTCTTCTTCAGGCATCTCCCACTTATAACGCGTTGCATTCACATGATTCAACGCTGTTTCTATCACTTGGTCGCTTG
>JAIXRD010000229.1 GCA_027485365.1 Cryomorphaceae bacterium
AATAAAGGGAGCGATATCCACTCCTAGGACGCGATTCAATTTGTTGATAATATTGACCCGAAGCTGTTCAACGAGGGCTGTCCAGTCCTGACCAATATTGATTGGAGCATTCACCATAACAAACCAATTCTCACATCCCGATGGCGCATCTAAAGGCTCTGCTTTAGAACTTATATGAACGTAAATGGTGGGATCATCAATCAAGGTTTTAGAATCAAATATTGCCTTAAATTCCTGCTTGTAATCTTCAGTAAAAAATATATTATGTACCCCAAGTTCCTTGAATTCCTTTTTTACCCCCCAATAGAACACGACTGCAGAGGAAGACAACTCTTGACTTAAAATTTTAGAAGGACGTTTAACTTGAGGCATTAATTGCTCGTAGGTAAAATGAGCGTCAGCATTGCTAACAACAATCGAAGCGGGATAAAAATTATCTAAGGCATAAACGCCTACCACACGATCATTTTCAACTTTTATAGATTGAACCGGTGTATCCAACTCAAAAGTAACTCCAAGAGAACGAGCAGCACGTGCTAAACTCTCAGTAATTGAAACCATTCCACCTTTTGGAAAATATATACCTTCATTAAATTCTAAATGACCAATAATACTTAATAATCCAGGTGTTTTAAATGGATCACTCCCGTTATAGGTAGCGAATCGATTCATAAGTTGAATCGATTTAGGATGTTTGAAAAATCGTTTTGAAAATCCATTCATGCTAATCATTAAACCATAGCGAGGAATATTCAAGATGGCAGGAATCAGGTTTTTGTTAAATAAATGAGAAAAACGATGTAAGGTTGTTTCAATAAAAACTGGCTTCAACACGTCATAGTTCTTTTTCAAGCGGTTTAAATAGGTATGAACCTTTTTTGGATTTTCATTAAACTCCGAGACCAATACATTCATTGTGGCCTCCATCCCAGTAGGTAAAATATGACTCGTGCCATCTGAGAAAAAATAACGAAATGATTCGGGTAAGGCATGATATTCAAAAGGCTCTTGATCGATGCCTAAGGCAATCAACTCACGAATTAATTCAGGTTCGGTAAAAACCGAAGGTCCCATGTCATACCGATAGCCGTTGAATTCACGCGTATGCACCTTACCACCGATAAACGGATTCTTTTCAAAAACAGTAACCTTGTTGCCTAATTTAGCAAGTCGGATTGCTGATGCCAAGCCTCCTACCCCACTTCCAATAACAATTACTTCTTCTTTCATACCAAGGTTTGGAACAACAAAACAAGAAAACAGTTCATGTTTATTGCACGTTTTCAACAAAAATATGGTTTTTTCAACATTTTATTAGATTTTTCAAGGACCACAGGTTTACGGGTAAGATATTCAGATATATTTGTCCCGTTAAACGTTTTTATTAACCTTTTAAAAAAATTAATTATGAACAAAGCAGAATTAATTGACGCAATGGCAGCTGCTGCTAATTTGTCAAAAGCTGATGCAAAAAGAGCGCTTGATGCGTTTGTTGATGTTTCTACAGGTGCATTGAAATCAGGAGACCGTATCTCTTTAGTAGGATTCGGTTCTTTCTCTATTTCAGATCGTAAAGAAAGAAACGGAAGAAACCCTAAGACTGGAGCAGTTATCAAAATTGCTGCTAAGAAATCAGTTCGCTTTAAAGCTGGTGCTGAATTAAGCGGAAAAGTAAACTAAGAAAAGATTACTTTAAAATGAAAGGGAGCCTTTAGGTTCCCTTTTTTTGTGCGCGTATAATTATGTTTCTACTCCCTTATGATAGACTCAATAATCACCTGACCTGACGAGAAGTTCAAACACAGTAAGTATTTCCCTGCATTCAACGTGGACACATCAATCGCTTGGCTAAAATCTGTCTCATAAATTTTTCTTCCATCCACGGAATAGATTTGATACGTTTTCACCTCAGTCAGGTGCTTACCATTCAAGTAAATTTTATCGCTACTTGGATTTGGAAAGAGTACTATTTCTTTTAACGCGGTCTGATTAATTCCAACCCCTTGGCATTCTCCCGGTTGATAACTAGAAACTCCGTAGTAGTTAACTGCAATGCAAGAATTTTGATAAGTCACCGAATCGCAACCACACACGGGATCAATTACGCCTGGACAAAGCACATTCAAATTAATTAAATTCGAATCAATACATTCCAAGGTTACTACTGTATCATTCATACAAAGACTATTGCAGGCATACAAACTGTTATAAAAATAGCCGCTATAATCCATTCCATTACTACCGATCATACTACATCCTGAAACGAAAAAACATGAATCGTTTTGTCTGATCACGCCCAAGGCCATGGCGCATGCACCAAAATCTACCCCCGACGGCACCTCCATACAGGTATCTAATGCTAAGGGTTCACACGGACCTGGAGTCCATGAGGTAACACCTCCATAATAATAGGCCTCGCATTGATTGTTATAGGTCATGCTATCGCACCCACACACTGGATCAACAACGGTTGGACATAATACGGAAACATCAATTTGAGAAGGGTCGATGCAATTATTTTGATTGCAGGGCCCCGGTGTCCATGAGGTTACCCCACCGGACGTGGTAGCAATGCAGTCATTTGCATAAGTCACCCCATCACATCCGCACACTGGATTGTATACCGCAGGACAAATTGCCATGGAATCAATCAAGGTTGAATCAATACACGGCTGTGCCAACGCATTAAAACCTACCAATAAAAATAAAGCGATTAATTTTTTCATGCGTTTATGTGTTCTAATTCTCCTTCTGAACGTGCTATCACAGCAGTAGCAAGGCAATTCCCCAATACATTTACAGAGGTTCGAGCCATATCCATCACAGCATCGATTCCTAAAATAACACTTGCCTTCTCTGGATCCAAGCCCATAGAGGCTACTGTTCCGGCTAAAATCACGAACGAAGCACCTCGGACTCCTGCAACACCTTTACTCGTTAACATTAACACGAGGCAGATCGAAATTTGCTCCCCAATGCTTAAATTGATTCCTGACATTTGTGCTATAAACACAG
>JAIXRD010000342.1 GCA_027485365.1 Cryomorphaceae bacterium
AAGGTGTCCGAAACCAGGTTTGGGATTTGAAATGCTTGTTCCAATCTCACTCCTGCTTGATATTTAAATTTCTTGTATTGATGCGCAACAATTCCATAAACGCTAAAAATTTGTTCGTCGTAATTGTACAAGAAATTAGAAAGTGTATCCTCTAGAAATACATTTGAAACGGAATCCATTGTTTCAGAATAGGTATCTACCACTTGATGACGCACGATGCCCTTCGCACCAAATTCTGTTCGAATTGATTGATCTGGCCATAAATACACGCCATCCGTTTGTAGCGTTGTAACACTAGAAGTTTCTTTATTTGATAAGCGTTGACTCAATGGTGCAATCATACTCAATTCCACGGTATCCAAGGAGTATTGTGTTTGATCATAAAATCCTTGAATCATATCTGTTCCGATGGAATGTGTTGCGTCAGCCGTAAGATAGCCCCGATTGCTTTTAAAGTTTTGTCGGAAGTTCAAATTAAAATCTATATTCTTTTGATCACTAGGATCATAAGAAACTCTCCGCCATAAACTGGTGGCAGACAAGGATCCAAATGCGTCTTCACTATACCGTGTATTCCATAAATCTCCCGTCCGATCACGCTGACCCATAGACGCAGTGGAAGAAAATGCAATACTTCGGTTATGCTTCAAGGTCCAATCAAACCCCATCCTTGCGGTGTGCCCCGCATTTAAATCGGTTCCGAGCCTGTTTTGATCTAGTATGACTACCGAATCGTTTGCTAAGGTTTGACGACTATACAAATAATTGTTTCGGTATCCATCCAAATAGCGCCCGTTATAGGAAGCAAACGCGTTAAATGAAGCGTTACGATAACTCAGTGAGATACTCTCATCAGCCACGTTTCCACCCTTGAGATTTCCGCTACCAAGGTTGGCGGTAATTAATCCATTGAACCCTTTAAGCTTGTTCTTTTTAAGCACAATGTTAATTATCCCTGAGCTGCCATCTGGATCATATTTCGCAGACGGATTAGTAACAATTTCTATCCGTTCAATCGAACCCGCCGGCAAGGCATCCAATAAGGTTTTTCCATTTGAACCTGTGAGTGAACTCGGTTTACCATCAATCAAAATATTCACTGAACCTTCACCGCGCAATAAAATCCTACCGTCTTGATCTAAATCAATGGATGGTAAATTCTTTAACACATCATTCGCTGTACCTCCTCGCAAGGTCAAATCTTGAGCGACATTATAAACCTTTTTATCAATACCGCTTCTTAGAATGTCTTGTTTTCCTTGAACGATGATCTCATCAACAATACGCTGATTATTAACTGTCATGTTGTATTCGCCAAGATTCACTACCCGAAGCTCCTTCGTTGGTATAATTTGATTAATCCACAAGGTGTCATACCCGGCAAAAGTAGCTTGTAGAATTAAGGGCGCAAACGGTAGATTTTCAATATTGAATTTTCCCTCACTATCGGTAAACTGTCCGGAAACAAACGAACTATCTTTGGCTAACAGCACTTTTATTTTAACATATTCCAAGGCTTTTTTTGCATTCTGATCAACCAATCTCCCCAACACAATCCCCTCACCTTGAACGCGTTGCGCTATAGCTAAAAGAGAAAAGCAAACGAATAAAATCCCCAACAATATTTTCATAGCTTCAAAGGTAATACATTGAAAAAGAATTCACGAGCATTCACAAGAAGCGTTCAAGCGAATAAGAAGAATAAATTAAGGTTTTTAACATTCTTTAGTGAATGAAATCAACGTTAGTTGTTGCTTTTAATGCTTACTTAGTGTATTTTTGACACATACCGAAAAATAACTATGGGTAAAAAACAACAAGACACGGAAAAATTCAGCAAATTCAATGTAATCGTTTTTGGTGGTGACGGAGACTTAGCATTCAGAAAAATATATCCTGCCATCTTTCATCGCATGTTGGATGGACAGATTGAAGACCAATTTAATGTGGTTGGGATTATACGAAAAGAGCTTGATCGAAACACGCTTGATGCAAAGGTTCGACAATTTTTATTGACTACTGATGATCAGCCGGCTACGGATGCGCAATGGGAGGCATTTAACTCAAAAATCGCTTGGATTAAAGCTGAAAATCCCGATGTGGAATCCTATGCTGAACTGGCAACTTTCTTAACGAGTCACAACGAATATGATCACATATTCTATTTCTCTACACCATCAGCTGCATTTGGACCTATTTCACAAACATTAAAAGCTTGCGGCTTAATCAATGAACGAAGCAAAGTAGTACTAGAAAAACCCTTAGGAAATAGCCTAGAGTCCTCCAAACAAATCAATGAAGAAATTATGCGAGCATTTGATGAGCATCAAGTGTATCGAATTGATCATTATTTAGGGAAGGAAACCGTTCAAAACCTTATGGTATTGCGCTTTGCAAATAATCTTTTTCAACGTACATGGGACTCCATCAGTATTGACAACATTCAAATTACGGTTTCTGAAAGTTTAGGAGTTGAACAGCGAGCGGATTATTACGACAAGAGTGGAGCGTTGCTTGATATGGTGCAAAATCACCTGTTACAATTACTTTGTCTTGTTGCTATGGAGCCACCTCACATCATCGAAGCCGACGAGGTTCGAAATGAAAAACTCAAGGTGCTCAAAGCGTTACGTCCAATGACTAAGCAAGCCGCAATTACTGATACGGTAAAAGGACAATATACGCGTGGTAATGTTCAAGGTGACCAGGTGAGCTCTTATTTGGAGGACATTGGGAAATACAATTCTAAAACGGAAACCTTTGTTGCGATTAAAACCTACATTGATAATTTCCGATGGAAAAATGTACCGTTCTATTTGCGTACTGGAAAACGAATGAAAAAGCGTTATTCTGAGATTGTAATTAATTTCAAAGAAATCGCTCACAACATCTTTCCCTCAAAAGAAAAACTCAACAACAACAAGCTAATTATACGTCTGCAACCTGAAGAGCGCATTGAACTCGTACAAATGACCAAGGTTCCGGGTCCTGGTGGATATCGCTATAAGCCAATTGCACTGAAACTAGACTACATGGATTCTTTTAAAGAGCGTTTACCAGAAGCGTATGAACGATTGCTTATGGACGTAATCCGTGGAAATCAAACCTTATTCATGCGTCAAGATGAATTACAAGCTGCATGGCAGTGGATAGAAACGGTAACCGACAGCTGGAAACTTAGCAATCAACCGAATGTACTTTACGAAGCAGGTACCTGGGGTCCCGGCGATTTAATTCTTGAAAAAGGTGCAACATGGATAACAAAGTCATGGAAAGACTAATTTCATTTGCTTCGAGAGAGGAAGCATTTAGAAGCCTTGCCCAACGGATTTCAGAATTAATAATCAAGGCGCAAGAAAGCAAAGGAATCGCCAAAGTGTTATTGTCTGGCGGAGGCACACCTATGCCCGTTTACGAAAAGCTATCCGATTCAAGTTTAGATTTTTCTAAGATTGAATTTGGCTTGGTCGACGACCGTTTTGTTCCTGTTCAAGATCCAGCGTCTAACGAGGGGGTAATTCGGAATATATTTAAAAACCAAGCAGATTTCAACCTAGAACCCATGGTGCAAAATCCGCAAGATTATGCACAAAGCATCGCGCAATGCCATAAAACATATCTCAAATTTATCCACGGCGATGTTATTTTACTAGGAATGGGAGGTGACGGGCACTTTGCCTCATTATTCCCAAACGATAAGCCTTCTGCAGAAGGTTTACTAGCAAAAGAATATGGCTGCTTGGGAACAAATGCCCCAAGTCATCCAACAAAACGTATTTCCACTAATTTAGCATTCATTGAATCCATTGAACACCGTATTTTACTATTAACAGGTAAAGATAAACTAGACAAACTTAAGGCATCAACAACAGAAGGAACTCCAATTTCCTATATTGTCGATAAGCTGACAGAAATATATTACGCCCCATGAAATTGAATTCTACCATTGAAGCAATAACTGCACGAATTATCACCCGAAGCGCCGAAACCCGAAGCGCGTACATGAATCAAATGCAACAGGCTCGAATTAATGGAGTGGCTCGTTCAGCCATGAGCTGCGGTAATTTAGCCCATGCCTATGCTGGATGTAGTGCCCATGAAAAAGATGCATTAGCTGAAAATGAACTGAAAAACATAGGAATTGTAACTTCCTACAACGATATGCTTTCGGCACACAAGGTTTATGAAGATTACCCAAAGCAAATCCGAACCTATGCCACTTCGCATCATGCAGTTGCGCAAGTAGCCGGAGCAGTTCCTGCGATGTGTGATGGGGTAACCCAAGGTCAAGACGGAATGGACCTCTCACTTTTTTCAAGAGATGTTATAGCGATGTCAACAATTGTTGGATTGTCGCACAATGTGTTTGATGCGGTGCTATGTCTTGGAATTTGCGACAAAATTGTTCCTGGCTTACTTATTGGAAGTCTTCGATTTGGTCATTTACCGGTAGTGTTTGTTCCGGGGGGACCAATGCCCAGTGGAATTTCGAATGAAGAAAAATCAAACATTCGTCAGTTATTTGCTGAAGGAAAAATAGGTCGAGCCGAATTATTAAAAGGAGAATCCGATTCTTATCATTCCCCGGGAACATGCACATTTTATGGTACGGCAAATAGTAACCAAATGCTCATGGAGATCATGGGCCTTCAATTACCCGGATCAAGTTTTGTAAATCCAGGCACAGAATTACGCGATCTACTTACCGAAGAGTCCGTACGTGTAGCAGCTGAAAATGCACGCAAGGGTACAAATCTCTTAATGGATATCGTCACCGAGAAAACTATAGTTAACGGCATTATTGGACTGTTAGCTACGGGTGGATCAACGAATCATACCATTCATTTAATTGCCATGGCCAGAGCAGCTGGAATTATTATTAATTGGGACGACATGTCGGATCTTTCGGCAGTGATTCCATTAATTACTCGGATGTATCCGAATGGTGCGGCTGACGTGAATCACTTCCATGCCTCTGGCGGAATGGGATTTGTAATTCACACCTTACTTGCGTATGGATTGCTACATGAAGATGTAACTACTATACTTGGAAACGGACTAACAAAGTATACACAAGAACCCTATATTGCAAGCAAGACGTTAGCGTGGAGAGACGGAGCCAAGGAAACGCTTAATGATTCAATTATTCGAGATGCAAGTAATCCTTTTTCTAAGGATGGTGGCATTAAAATCATCAAAGGAAATATCGGACGAAGTGTTGTTAAAACCGCAGCCGTTGCTGATGAACATCTCGTCATTGAAGCGCCCGCCATTGTATTCAAGGAACAGCACGAATTAATTACAGCGTTCAAAAATAATGAACTGAATAAAGATTTCATTGCTGTTTTACCATTTCAGGGCCCTGCACACAAGGGCATGCCCGAATTACATCAATTAACTCCTACCCTAACCATTTTACAAAAGAAGGGATTTCGCGTGGCATTGGTCACCGACGGTCGGATGAGTGGAGCCTCGGGAAAAGTTCCTGCAGCCATTCACATGAGTCCTGAAGCGAGCAAAGGAGGATCTATCGGAAAAATAAAAACTGGCGATTTACTAACATTGAACTGCATTGATGGTACACTAACATGTCATGAGTCAGATTTTGAGCTACGTGCTATAGTTACCAAAGAAAGTACAGATCAGGTTGGCTTAGGCCGTGAGTTATTCGGCGTATTTAGACGACAAGTAACTGATTCTGAAGAAGGTGCATGCACCTTGTTTTAATCGGATGTACGAACAGAAATAATAACAGAAATAAGCAAAGTACCAAGAATCACACCTAACGAAACGATGGTTTCTATGTGATACACGGGTGCAATCAGCATTTTAAACCCAATAAAGGCGAGAATTACAGAAATACCATATTTCAATTTCTCGAATTTATCCATTGAATTTGCCAATAAGAAATACATAGAACGCAAACCGAAGATTGCGAAAATATTAGAAGTATATAGAATGAGTGGGTCATCCGGAGCAATTGAAAAAATGGCGGGAATGGAATCAATTGCAAAAATCAAGTCGGTTGTTTCCACAATAAAAAGCACCATGAATAAGCGTGTAAAGAATACTTTACCATTTCGTTTAATCCAAAAAGAATCGGATGAATCTTTAGTCAATACACGGAAGTTCTTTCGAACAAATCGGGCTCCAAATGAGTTATTAAAATCTTGATTCTCGTCATCATCCCCGGAAAACAAGGCCTTAATTCCCCCATATAAGAGCATGATTCCAAAAATAGTCATCACGAGATTTACCCTATGAAATCCATCACCCCCCATCTGTTCTGGTGCTAATGTAAATTTCCAAAATGCGGGAAGATAGGTAATCTTGATTAACCAAGTTCCCGCAAAAATAAAGATCGCACGAAGCGCCATCGCACCTAAAATTCCCCAAAGTAAAATCTTATGCTGAGCCTTACCTGTAACCTTGAAGTATTTAAATACCATTAGAAACACAAATAAATTATCAACAGATAAGGACTGTTCAATCCAATAGGCCGATTGAAATTGCGAAAATTTTTCAACGCCTTTTTCATAAAAAATAAACCCGCTAAAAGCCATAGCCGTCAAGATCCAAATAGCTGTCCAACGTATTGAATTCTTCGTGGAGACCTCATGTTCTTTAAATTTAAAGAGTGAGCGAATATCGAACGCTAGTAACAGCGTTACAACGACGGAAAACACTACAAGAATTATTTGATTTTGATTCATCAATGGCAAATGTAATACGAAAAGTGCTGCTCAAGTAAAAATCTAGCTAAATTTGAGGATGATCCAAAGATTTACATATCGATTTGATGAATTATCGCCTGCTCAGCTATATCAGATTTTAGCCTTACGAAGTGAAGTTTTTGTAGTGGAACAACAATGCATTTATCAAGACCTTGACAACCTTGACCAACATGCCATTCATTTGCTTGGTATAGACGATTCAAACAACCTAGTTTCCTATGCCCGCATACTAACACCTGGTGTTGTTTATCCAGAATACGCAATCGGCCGGGTAATTGTAGCGCAATCCCACCGAGGAACGGGTGAAGGACACAAGCTCATGAATTACTGCATGGATATGATTGAATCAATCGCTGGTAAAGTTCCAATTCGTATTTCAGCGCAGGCCCATCTTGAACAATTTTATCAAACACATCATTTTACTTTTACCGGAAAGGCCTATTTAGAAGACGGTATCCCACACATAGAAATGATTTATAATCCTAATTTAGCTTTATGAAAAAACCTATCTTTTATCTTGCGAGCATCATGTTGATCGCAAGTTGCGCCAGCACTAAACTGAGTGATAACCCGCTAGGCAACAGCTTTAAAACCGTGTCCACGGAATTAATGGATAATTCCTTAAATCCCAGCGAAGACTTTTTTATGTTTTGTAATGGGACATGGTTAAAGAATACGGTTATTCCCGCAACGGAATCCCGTTGGGGAAGTTTTAATGAATTGGAGAAATCCAACAATGAAAAGCTCACTAAAATACTTGAAGAATGTGCGGCTCAACCCGGTGAAATTGGTACACAAAATCAAATACTAGGAGCGTATTACGCGAGTCTTGTGAACATGGGACAACGTGATGCTCTTGGGATTTCAGCCATACAATCTGAATTATCGTTAATTAACGAATTAAACCGTAAAGAT
>JAIXRD010000148.1 GCA_027485365.1 Cryomorphaceae bacterium
AATGATCACAACCTGTTGTTGATGGATTTAATGGAGAAAATTGCGCGTAAGCATGATTTTCGGGTGTTGCTTCATGAAAAACCGTTTGCAGGTGTTAATGGTTCGGGTAAACACAACAATTGGTCTTTGGGAACGAATACCGGGGTTAACCTATTGGCTCCTGGAAAAAATCCAAAGAGCAACCTACAGTTTTTGACCTTTTTTGTGAATACCATCATGGCAATTCATGACAATGCAGATCTACTTAGAGCATCGATTGCCTCTGCAGGTAATGACCACCGTTTGGGAGCTAATGAGGCACCGCCAGCGATTATTTCTGCGTTTATTGGTAGTTCACTAACCACCCTGTTAGATGACTTAGAGAAAAACATCAAGGCGGGGAAAATGACCCCTCAAGACAAGACGGAGTTAAAATTAAATATTGGTAAAATCCCTCAGATTTTATTGGACAATACCGACAGAAACCGTACATCACCTTTTGCTTTTACGGGGAATAAGTTTGAATTCCGTGCGGTAGGTTCTTCTGCGAATTGCGCATCGGCTATGATTGTAATTAATACCATTGTTGCGAATCAATTAATCAAATTCAAACAAGCAGTTGATGCTCGAATCAATAAAGGCGAAGGAAAGGATGAAGCGATTCTTAAAGAACTTCAAGTGTTAATCAAGGCATCCAAAAAAATTCGTTTTGAAGGAAATGGATACGGCGAAGAATGGGTTAAAGACGCTGAGAAACGTGGCTTAAGTAACCGAAAAGATACTCCGCGTGCACTTCAAGCATATCACGATAAATCCATAGAGCAGTTATTCGAATCGATGGGTGTTCTTTCACCAAGAGAATTAGAAGCACGTCGAGAAATTGAATTCGATGGGTATGTCTTGAAAATTCAAATTGAATCTCGATTAATGGGAGATTTAGTGAATAACAACATAATTCCGGCAGTTCTTGAATACCAGAATAAACTTATTCAGAATATTCAAGGCATGATGTCTGTGTTTGGTGAAAAGGAAGGAAAAACGATGGCGAGTACGCAAATTGATATCCTAAAACAAGTAAACCTACATCTAGCCGCAATGAAGTCAGCCTCTGAAAAAATGCTCGCTGAACGGAAAAAAGCGAATTCCATGGAGGATGTGGAGGAAAAAGCATTGGCGTATTGCGATAAGGTGAAAGTGCATTTCGACGAGATTCGTTACCATGCAGACAAGTTAGAACTTATCGTAGAAGATGAGCTTTGGCCCTTACCTAAATTCCGTGAATTACTTTTCATTCGCTAAGTAGGTGCGTTTCTCTTTCTTATTCCTGTGCTTAGGAGCGCTCAATATTTTTTCCGCTCAGGAACTGATTGAATTAGACACGGTTTCGCATACAGCACATGCAAGAGCCTTACGGTGTTACTCCGCGTTTGTTTATGTTGGGGATAATCAAGGACGTTGCTTTTCTTACAGTCCATATACGAAAGAACTCGTTCTTATGAATCTCCTACAGCCTGAACTCAGGGATGTAGAAGTGACTAAACTCGGTGTGCTTTGGATGCAAACGGGCGATACCGGTAAAGTGTTTTTAAATGCGGGCATTCAGCCCGTATTGTTTCCTCGTCCAAATGGACTTGGGGTATTCTTAGACGGTATTGCGGTAAAAGATTCCATTGTATTTGCCATGGGCGATCCAATTGATGGAGAATTCCCCTTGTTTTTATCTCAAGATTATGGCCTAACTTGGAAAACAATGCCAGGAATTAAGGCAGAAGCCTCTGAAGCGGCATATGCGGCGAGTGGAACCACGGTACAAATTGCAGACAATCGCTTAATTTTTGTAACCGGCGGATTAAGTTCCCATATTTTTATTGGTAAACGCCTTGGTAAAAAATGGAAGTCCTATACGCTGCCTTTTAAATCCGGAGAAGGGGAGGGACCTTATTCGCTTTGCGTGATTGACCGTAAAAACATGGTTGTTGTTGGAGGAAATTATCAATTCCCTGATCGAAGGGCGTCGGTGTGTTTTTTTTCCAGCAATGGCGGTAAAACATGGAAAGAATCTGCTGAACCACCTTTTGGATATCGTTCCGATGTAATACACTTCCAAGGGGTAACGTATGCTTGTGGGTCTAACGGCATCGATTTTTCAACGGATCATGGAAACACATGGGTAAAATGGTTTCCGGGCGCCTTTTTAGCAATGGATATTTCCGCTGACGAAAAACTTTGGATAACGACAAAAAGTAACTTGGGGTTAGTTGTGGTTGAGCCTATCCGAATGGCTGTCCTAATTAACGATTAATCTTGCTGAAACTGATAGGCGTTTGCCATAGTAAGTAAAACCCGAAAGGTTTCAAGCCTAGCATTGGTTCCAGGTTTGAATTTGATACAAACGCGTTGGATGTCCTTTACGCACTTGCTTTTTCTTGGAGTATCCGAATAACATGCATTATTTTCGCAGGTCATATTCATCTTGATGGATTCAACGGATTGCGAAAAATCTTTGAGTGCACGATATTCAGGAATAAGCTCCAGTAACCCGCCTTTCCATCCTAAATCCTTGATTTCTGTTAAAACCCAGGGCTTGCCAATCATAGAAAATGCTGCATTGGTCTGTGATAGTTCTGCCTTGTTTTTGCCAATGAAAATCGTGGAATCATTAATTGATTTCAGGCGATACCGTGCTCTATCTAAGTAGATCCAATCCGATTCTACCCGAACGTCTTCTTTTGCCACCTTTCGCAGGATTTTGGTTAATTCTGTAAGTTTAGTTTTTTGAGAAAAATTAAAAAGCAAGTCAAACTCTGGGTCTAAATAGGTTCCTTTCTGTTCACTATCAACGTATTTAGCGCCGTAATACGTAAAAGAAAAACCGGCTAATTTATCTGTAAGTACTTTAAGGTCTGCATATTTCTCGGGTAAAAAACTTCCCTTATTTAAGCGAGTAGATAGGTTAAAATAACTTCTAGAACTATCGGGAACTAACATGGTGGTACTTCCTTTCTTCTTGCTGCAGATAATTAATTCTTGCTTGTTTAATGAAAAGATGTATTCGTTTTTAACCTGTTGATGATCAATGAGTTCATAGGTTAAGGCCTTGCGTGAATTAAAGGGTGTGGTAAACCAATCGCGGCTAAGTAAATACGTGTTCAGACTGCTTGATTCTTTATTGCTTCTACTAACAATTTCATAGTAAAAACCATTTCGAATAAATCCCTTGCTTTTTACCTGAGGATCAGTTGATTTACCGGCGAGTGCCCAAACAATTTCCTGATTCACTTTCAATTTAATTAAACAGAAGTTTTCCGAGAAATCGATAGGTACGCGTGCTGAACTGGTGTCCTGAACCCAATTTTGATAATATTCAGAAACAGTTTTCATCATCTTAGCATCCCCATTTCTAAATGAGTAGTCAAAGAGTATTTTTGAAAAGATGTCTCTTGGATTAATTTTTACAATGCCTATGGTTTCTTTTGGGCAGGGTATGGATGAGACGATACTCTCTCTTTTTAGAAAGTTAACATATCCGAATACCAAAATCCAAATGATGAAAATAAGAATGATGGCAATAAATCGTTGAGCGACTTTCATTTAAGCAAAGGTATAGAAAAGCCTTTTGATTACATTTGTACTATGCGAAAATTAGTTCATAAGATTCTTTTACTCTTTGGTTGGAATATTTCCCTATGGAAACCTGAAGGAATTAAGAAAGCGGTTGTCGTTATGGGGCCACATACTTCCAATTGGGATTTTGTCCTCGGTCGCTTAGCGTTTTATATGATGCATTTGCAGGGCAGATACCTTATAAAGAAAGATATTTTTTTCTTTCCATTGGGATTGATTTTGAAAACATTAGGTGCTATTCCGGTTGATCGAAGTAAAAACAATAATATGGTTGAGTATGTTGCCAAGCTCTTTAAAGAAAAAGAGGAGCTTTTCGTGGTTTTTACACCGGAAGGAACTCGAAGTTATAACCCAAACTGGAAAAAAGGATTCTACTACTTAGCAATGAAGGCAGAGGTACCTATTTTGTTGGCTTACGTTGATTATCCTTCTAAAAAAGGTGGTTTTCTTGAGCTGTTTTATCCTACAGGCGATGTAGATGCGGACATTATGGAAATCAAACGTAAACTCGGACAATTTAAAGGTAAATATCCTGAAAAAGGAATTATTTCTTAAGTTCTCCTGTCTTTGGATTGTACCCATACGGACAATGTTTGCAATTACTTTTGCAACAGTATCCTCTTTTAAGATGGTACGCTTCCTTGAAAACTATAAATCCTTCTTCACTAATGTAATAATCCTCATCCGTAAGCTTAGAACGCTTGCTGAATTCAGAATAATCCATGTCTAAATCATCCTTGCCGTCCATTGAAAATAGTATAATTGAGTCGTTTAATCTACCTCAGAACATAAATGGACATGAATTGTTCATTCTAAGAGAAGATTTAATTCATTCGTTGATTTCTGGTAATAAATGGCGTAAACTTTTCTATGTGTTTTCGGAAGTGAAGAAGTTAGGGGTTCATGGCATTACTACCTATGGAGGGGCATTTTCAAACCATCTAGTGGCCACTGCTACAGCTTGTAAGTTATTTGAGATTCCATGCATTCTCAGGGTAAGAGGCAATGAGTTGACATCCGATTCGAATGCGTATTTAAAACACTGTGAATCCGAAGGTTCCTCGCTCGAGTTTCTGGACCGAGAAGCTTACAAACATCAAAAATACTCGGATACAGTAATTTCATATTTGAATAAAACATGGTTAAGTGTTCCTGAAGGCGGGGCAAGCGAACTTGGATTAAAAGGGTGCTTGGAAATTATTTCTAACGAAATGGATTTTGACATCATTGCCTTGGCTCAAGGAACTACAACAACCAGTTTGGGCGTACTACTCAGCAGTAAACATCCAACGGAAGTATGGGCTTTCCCTGTGTTGAAAGGATTCGATTCAGTAAGCGAAATGGATGCACTTGCACGTAAGCTTAATTATACAAACGAATGGTTAGTCGCTAAATCCAGATTGAAATGCTTTGATACATATCATTTTTCTGGGTATGCAAAGAATCAAGAGGTACTGAATAGGGCAATAAACGATTTGAAAATCGAAGGAAACTTTAAGTTAGATCCAATTTATACGGCGAAAGCTTTCATTGGTATGATAAGCGAGCTTCAACACATTAAACAGCCGAAAAAGGTCCTGTTTATTCACACAGGAGGCGTTTTACCGATTTAATTATTTGACTTTCGTCTTTCTCTTACCGTATAGGTGTGTGGATTTGAAGAATAATTCAATAGACCCTAATCCTTTATTTGCATTGCTCAATTTCGAAACTGTTACATCAACCGCTAATCCCATTCTGAAATTAAGCACTTTGTAGTTAAAGTTTAAACTAACCGCATCATTCCATCGATAGAATGCGCCATAATTAATGGACTTCGACTTGAGGATATTGGTAATATCAGAACCATTACTCATGATGTTTTCAAACATCACACCCATCATTAAATTGGTGTTTGGACCGTTTTTAAATGCCATTAACTG
>JAIXRD010000290.1 GCA_027485365.1 Cryomorphaceae bacterium
ATTTAATCTCACGGTTGCAGAGTACATCGGGATTGGGAGTTCTTCCGGCTTCGTATTCGCGAAACATGTAATCTACGATACGGTCTTTGTATTGTGCACTTAAATCCACCACTTGAAAGGGAATGCCAAGGTGTTGCGCTACAAGTAAGGCATCGTTCGCATCATCAATCCACGGACAGTCGTTGGATAGGGTAACCGTTTCATCGTGCCAATTGCGCATGAACATGCCAATGACCTCGTAGCCTTGTTGAATTAAAAGGTAAGCAGCCACACTGGAATCCACCCCACCAGAAAGACCAACAACCACGCGTTTCATGGGGTAAAGGTAGAAAAATAATATCGATAGCTTTTAATTGATTTAAAGGGATGAACTTGTTGGTTCTCACGTTAGAGCGCCTCTACACATTTCATCCCATCAATCGCCGCTGACACAATGCCTCCAGCGTATCCAGCTCCCTCTGCACAGGGATAAAGATTCTCAATCTCTACATGTTGAAAGGTTTCTCTGTTTCGAGGTATTAAAATGGGGGAGGAGGTCCGTGATTCTGGCGCATGCACTACGGCATCGTTGGTAAGAAAACCGGGCATTTTCTTGTCAAAGGCCTTAAATGCCTTCTGTAAACGTTTGGCCACAAGTGGCGGTAATATTTCGTCCAGACGAACACTTTCTATTCCTGGTGTATAGCTAGAACGTGGAAAATCTTTTGATTTTCGTCCCTCAACAAAGTCCAGTAAACGCTGTGAAGGAACTTTTTGATTATTCCCAGTAGCGTCGTGGCATAACTTTTCAACTTCTTGTTGGAATCTCAAGCAAACAAACGGATCTTCAGGGTTGTCAAAATCAGTTGGGTCAATGGCAACCACAATTCCTGAATTCGAATAGGGGTTGTTGCGTTTTGACGGCGACCATCCATTGGTTACAACTTCGCCATTTGCCGTGGCACAAGGGGCAATAATACCGCCCGGACACATGCAAAAGGAGTAAACACCGCGTCCATCGATTTGCTCTACTAAACTGTAAGAAGCCGGCGCCAGATATTCGTCGTTTAATCGCCCATGATATTGCATTTGGTCGATTAAGGCTTGTGTATGTTCTACACGTACCCCCAAGGCAAAGGGTTTTGCTGAAATTTTTATTCCAGCTTCATGCAACAAATAAAAAATATCTCTCGCAGAATGACCCGTAGCGAATATCACTTGCTTTATGGGAATCCGTTCCTCTTGGTTGATCTCCAAGTGACTGATTTTGTTTTCAGTTCTTGTTATCCCCGTTAATTTAGATTCAAAGTGAATCTCGCCACCCTGTTCAATAATGAAGTTCCGAATATTCTCAATGATTTTAGGTAGTTTATTCGTTCCAATGTGCGGATGCGCTTCGACTAAAATATCTTCGTCCGCCCCGAAATAAACCAAGAGTTCGAGTACTAATTCTACCTCACCACGCTTTTTCGATCTCGTATACAATTTGCCGTCAGAATAGGTTCCTGCTCCGCCTTCTCCAAAACAATAATTAGATTCTTCATTAATTATTTGTTCGCGTGCAATTCGGGCTAAATCTCTCCGTCGCGCTTTGACATCCTTTCCGCGTTCAAAAACGACGGGTTTTAGACCACGCAGTAAGGCTTTTAATGCAGCAAACAATCCCGCAGGACCAGCCCCAATGATATGAACTTCGGGGGAATGATGTACCTTATGAAATGCGAAGGTTCGAACGCAGTCGGGTAGTGGAGTATTGGAACATTCAAATGTGGCATTGATTTTTATTTGACGAGCACGTGCATCAATGCTACGCTTTTTCCAACGCATGTACTCAAACGTTTTTCCCGTTTGTTTTTCAATGATTCGCTTGAGTGCGCTCCAATCTTTTGCTTCTTCTGGGGTACAAACAAAGGTAACCTGTTCCATTAACCTTCAAAAATAAAGGAAACAAACCAACCGCGATTATATAAGGTTTGTATCGGTGCTGCAATGTAGGTGTTGTCTTTAATGAACGCATTGCTGAATCCATGGGTGAATTTCAACTCTACACCAAATTTAAAGTAGGGGGCAAAGAATTCCAGTCCACCTCCGATTTGACCTTGCCAATCAAAGCGCTTAATTTTTATGAATGGATCGATAAAGTTTTGTGACGCTTTTTCTTGCGATTGCAAATCAATGGAATACTGTCCGCCAATTAAACAGTATGCCGCGAAATTATTTAGGCGTTTTGTTCTAAACTGCAACATTAATGGAAAGTCTAAGTTCGTTGAGTTTACACGCTCATCCTCAATTCGATAGCCCAATTTAGCGATAGTGTCTTCGAAGGTGTATTTAATGGAGCGTTCTAAGAATGAAATGGTTGGTACAAAACGTAATCGAATCATGGGCGTTCCCAAGCGCATGGTGGTTAAAATGCCAAGTTGTCCACCGGGTTGCGCATCGTTTTGAACATTCAAAATCTTAAATTGCTCGTATGCGTTTTGAACTGGATATAAGGTGAAATCCGACGAATTAAATCCGAGCATAAAGCCAAAATGAAATAACCTGCGATCAAAGTTTTTATAACGCTCTTGCTTGAACTTTTGTCCAAACAAAACCATGGGTATAAAAAACGCAATGAAAATGAATTTTGATAACATCGGTTAAGAAACGCAAAAGTACCGGATAAGTTGCATCACTTAATACCCGAATAAATAGTTGCAATACCACCACTCACCAAGGTTGCATCTACCTGTTTATAGCCCAGTTTACTTAAAATATCGGTAAAGGCTTTACCTTCTGGAAATGCGGCAACACTTTCAGGTAGATAGGCGTATGCTTTTTCATCTTTCGAAATGCGCTTTCCAAAAAACGGAATGATAAATCTGGAGTAAAACCCAAAGGCTTGTTTAATCGGAAAACGTTTTGGTTTAGAAAATTCTAAGATCACAATTTTACCTCCACTTCGAGTTACCCGAAGCATTTCAGTAAGTCCTTTTTCTAAATTTTCATAGTTTCTAACGCCAAATCCCACCGTAACAGCATCAAAATAACCGTCCTCAAAAGGCATATTTTCAGAATCTCCCAGTTGCATGTCAATGATATGACTGACATTTTTTGCCTTCATTTTATTTTTTCCAACGTCAAGCATCCCTGAAGAGATGTCCATTCCTATGATTTGAGTTGGATTTAGTTTCAACAAGGCAATCGCAAAATCTCCGGTTCCAGTGGCTAAGTCTAAGATGCGTTTAGGTTGAATTTCACGCAATTTGTTAACTGCTTTTCTGCGCCAAATGTGATCAATTCCCAAGGATAAAAAATGATTTAAAAAATCGTAACGTGCTGAAATGTTGTTAAACATCTGAGCGACTTCTTCTTTTTTCGATTTATCAGTATTATACGGTTTTACAATCTCGCTCATGGGTGTACTAATTTTTGGGCTTCATTCAATAGCGCTTCTTTATCAACACTTACAACGCCAGAGTGTTCGCAGACTAAACCACCGGATAAATTGGCTATTGCAGCGATTTCAGTTGGGGATAATCCGGCAATTAAACACAAGGTGGCAACCGCAATTACCGTATCACCGGCGCCACTTACATCGGTGATTTCCCTCAAATGCGCAGGAATGATTTTCCATGTGGTACCGTTCTCTACAAATACCCCATGTTCAGAAAGTGTAATAAGGGTTAACTCGTGATTGAGTTTATCTCGCAATTGTTTTGCTCCATCAACAATTGAATCAGGTTTGTTAACGACATCGATATTTACATCAAGTCCTTCTTTGATTTCCTTGAGGTTTGGCTTGAATAAGTTCACGCCTCGATAACTTAGAAAATTATCTTTCTTCGGGTCCACAGTAGTCTTTACTCCCTTTTCCTTCGCATAGGCGATAAGTTCGGTAATGACGCGATGGGTAAGTACCCCTTTGTTATAATCTTCAAAGATTAAGGCATCAATTCCCATATCAATTCGACGTTTAGTAGCCTGAATTAAGGCGTCTTCCAGGGTTTCGCTTAAGTCGCACGTATCTTCTTGGTCGATGCGTAATACGTGTTGTGTTCCCGATAAAACCCTTGTTTTAACCGTAGTTTTTCTGTCATCCGATTGAATGATTTCTTGATTTTGAATCTTTGCTTCTGACAAGAGGAGCTGAAATTTCATTGCAGCGGTATCTGTTCCAATGACAGAACAAAGGTAAACTTCGGCGCCCAGTGCTTTTAAATTCAGTGCTACATTCGCTGCGCCACCTAAACGATGCTCTTCTTTGTCAAGTAGTAATACAGGAACCGGAGCCTCTGGGCTCATGCGGTGAACTTTACCCATGACATAGGAATCAATCATAACGTCACCAACAATGGCAACCTTCATGTCATTAAAGGAATTGAAAATAGCCTCTAAATTCATCGGCTTAATTTGGCTAAGGCTGCAGTTAAACGTTCCATTGCTTTGATGAGCTGTTCCTCCGATGCAGCATAACTTATACGGATGCAATTTGTCGCTCCGAATCCTTTGCCGTCTACCAATGCAATGTTTCCTTCACGCAACAAATACATGCACAAGTCATCGCCATCTTTTATTACTTGGTCTCCATCTTTTGATCCAAAATAAGCGGATACATCCGGAAACAAATAAAAAGCACCGGTTGGTACATTGCATTTAATATCAGGGATTTTATTCAAATAGGAAAGCACTAAGTCCCGTCGTTTGTGAAACGTTTCTACCATTTCTTTCAATACGCTTGGATCAGCATCCATCGCTGCAATTGCTGCGCGCTGTGTTATGGAACTGGTTCCTGATGTAAATTGCCCTTGAATTTTATTACACGCATCTGCAATTTGTTTACTTGCGCCAATATACCCGAGTCGCCAACCCGTCATTGCCCATGCTTTAGATACGCCATTTACAGTAACCACTTGGTCGAATATTTCTGAAAATTGGGCTAAACTTGCGTGTTCACCTTCAAATCGAATATGTTCATAAATCTCATCCGATAAGGCAATAATGTTGGGGTGCTTCTCTAAGACATCGGCCAAACCTCGCAATTCTTCCTTCGTGTATACTGAACCCGTTGGGTTACATGGCGAAGAGAAAATAAACAACTTTGTTTTTGAGGTGATTGCTGATTCGAATTGCGCAGCATTAATTTTAAAATCTTGCTCAATTCCTGCATGTATTACTACAGGGATTCCACCTGCCATTTTAACGATCTCAATATATGAAACCCAATATGGAGCTGGTATTATTACTTCATCCCCTGGATTAATTAAACTCAATACAACATTCGCTATCGACTGTTTTGCACCGGTAGAAACTACGATTTGTTCCTTTGGATAGTTCAGGCCATTATCGCGCATGAATTTGTGAGAAATCCGTTCTCTGAGGTCATCATATCCCGATACCGGAGTGTAGGTCGTGAAATTTTGTTCAAGTCCAACTACCGCTGCATCCTTAATGAATTGCGGGGTGTTAAAATCTGGTTCACCTAAGGACAATGAAATGATGTCTTTTCCTTGTGCTTTTAATTCGCGACTTAATCGTGCCATAGCCAGCGTAGCCGACTCTTCCATGGCATTTAAACGTTCAGATAGTTCAATCATACCGCAAAGTTACGAATTATGATCGTATCCGTTAATCCAATAAATCTGGCCTTCTGGATTTTGTGCGTTCAAGTGCTTGTTCTTCCCTCCAACGATCAATTTCCTGTGAATTTCCGCTAAGTAATACATCAGGTACACTCCAGCCGTTGTAAACTGGTGGTCTTGTGTACACTGGAGGAGAGAGTAATTGGTCCTGAAAACTGTCGGTTAAGGCCGAGGTTTCGTCGTTTAATACCCCTGGAATCAATCTAATAATAGAATCTACTAATACTGCTGCAGCAAGTTCTCCGCCGGATAGTACATACGACCCAATAGAAATTTCTTTAGTGATGTAGTGTTGTCTAATTCGGTCATCTACGCCTTTGTAATGTCCGCACAAGATCATTACGTTTCCTTTTATTGAAAGCTGATTTGAAATACCTTGTTCTAAGAGTTCGCCGTCAGGAGTCATGTAGATGACTTCATCATAGGTGCGCTCCGCTTTTAGTTGATTTATGCATGCTGCGATCGGTTCAATGCGCATGACCATTCCGGCGCCGCCTCCATATTGATAATCGTCCACATTTTTATGCTTGTCTGTTGAATAATCCCTGATGTTGTGTAAATGTATGGATACATGTCCCTTTTCTTGGGCACGTTTAAGGATAGAATCCGAAAATGGACCATCAAAAAGTTTGGGCAAGATCGTAAGGATATCAATTCGCATGTTCAAAGGTAGGAAATACCCGTCAATTCGTTTGCATGTGCTACCTTTACCTTATGATGAGAGTTGTTTTTTCTTTGCTTATCATAATAAGCACAGGGTTGAGTTTGTGGGCACAATCGAAATGGACCGGAAATACATCCCCGGATTATTATCGATTAATTGATGAGCTTAAACGAATGGATAAAGAAAGTCCCTTGGTTAGCTTATACAACATGGGACCGTCGGATGTGCCGGGTTTACCAATCTATGTGTGTGTATTAAACGGTACAGGAGATTCATCGACTACCTTTTTGAAAGCAAGGAAAGGGACCACCTTACTATTTAATAACGCAATACATCCGGGCGAACCAGATGGTATTAATGCGTGCTTGATTTATACGGAAAACTATATGCGTTTGGATAGTATTAATCCGAATGACCCGGTTGTGGCTTTTATTCCCGCATACAATGTCGGTGGTATGTTAACCCGAAGCGCTACGAGTAGGGCGAACCAGAACGGACCTGAGCTTTATGGGTTTCGTGGGAATTCCCAAAACCTGGATCTAAATCGCGACTTCACCAAAATGGATAGCGAAAATGCACTTACATTTGCTAAGATTTTCCATGCCTTGAATCCGGATGTGTTTGTAGATAATCACGTATCCAATGGAGCGGACTATCAATATACCTTGACGTATATCTCATCACTGCGTGAGCGAATCGCGCCTTCATTAAGAAAGCTAATCTATGGTTCGATGCTGCCCCAATTAACGCAGGCATTAAAAAAGTCCAAGTGGGATTTGTTTCCTTATGTGGAATCAGTAAAAGAAACACCTGACTCGGGGATCTATCAGTTTAATGATCTTCCGCGTTACGCAATGGGATACGCTTCGTTGTTTAATGTGATCTCCTTTACGGTAGAAACGCATATGCTCAAGCCCTTTCCAAATCGGGTTAAAGCCACGCATGACTTTATGAATGAATTGGTGAAATGGACGGTTGAACATGCCCCACAAATTGAATTGGCTCGAGAAAAAGCGCATGAATGGGAGGGGAGTCAGCGGTACTTCAGATTTAATTATTCCAGGACTTCTGCAGCAGATTCCATACAATTTAAAGGATTTACGGCGGTTCAAGATACAAACGATATCACTGGATTATCTCATTTGACCTATGATCGTAACTTGCCTTATCAAAAGTCGATTCCCTTCTTTCGAACCTATGTTCCTTTAGATTCTGTTGAAATTCCTCAGTTCTACATTATACGTGGACAAGAGCATCGAATAATTGAACAACTTAAAGCCAATAATATCTTGTTCGAAGTATTGAATCAAGAAAAAACACTGAATGTGAAAGCACAATTTGTCCGATCGTTTGATGCAATTTCTAAGCCGTATGAAGGACACTATTTACATCCCAACAAGGCGATTGAAAAAGTTTCCATGAACATGAATTTTCGTCCGGGAGATGTACTTGTTCCAACCAATCAAAACGGATCTTTATTTCTGCATGCCGTATTGCAACCCATGTGTGAAGACTCTTATTTTACATGGAATTATTTTGATTCTTACCTTCAAGAAAAAGAGTACTTTTCGAATTACGTATTTGTGGAAAAATTGCGAAGTATTTTACAGGCTAATCCTGAATTACGTCAAGCCTACGAAGCTAAAAAGGCAGCGGATAAGGAATTTGCCAATTCAGAGTGGCAACAGCTTTATTATATCTATCAGCATAGTGCCTACTTTGAACCAAGTTACATGCTGTTACCTGTGTATGAATTAAAATGATTCTCGGTTGGTATGAATATACCTTAGGATATGTAATTCACCTTCGGATAAGGTTTTTCCGCGACGCGACATCATGCTTTCTATGCCTTCCAATGCCTTATCAAACCGATATGGTAATAAACGAGTCGGTTCACCAAAACTGAAAGAAGGGATGTGCTTTTTGAAGAAGCCTGGACCGTAAACATTACACCCTACACCAAGTGCGGTCCCTGTATTAAACATCGTGTTAATCCCACATTTTGAATGATCTCCCATGTGCAAACCAACGAATTGTTCTCCAGAGGAGGTTGTTTTGCCGGTTTCATAGTCATGCACATCAACAATGCCGTAATTATTCATTAGATTGGAAGCATTGGTGTCAGCTCCAATATTGCACCAAGAACTAATGTAACCGTTACCAAGAAATCCGTCGTGTGATTTATTGGAATAGGATTCAAAGATGATATTATTAATTTCACCACCTACCTTACAGTGTGGACCAATGGTTGTAGCACCATAAATTTTAGCGCCCATTTTTATTTGTGCATTTTCACAAAGCGCGAACGGTCCACGAATCAATGAACCCTCCATGATTTCGGAATTTGCTCCGATGTATATGGGACCGCTTGTAACGTTTAAGGTTGCAGCTTGTACTATGGCCCCTTCCTCAATAAAGAGTAGGTCTGGATTTCCAATGAGCGTGCATGTAGATGGGAGCGCTTGAGATTTATTGTGGCAAGTCATTAAGTCAAAATCTAATGCAAGAACCTGTCCATTCAATTTAAATAAATCCCATCGATTGATTACCTGAATTATTGGTGTTCCTGTGTATGTTACTTCTTTATTAGCTTCCCCATACGTTGCAAGGATTGTCCCGTTGTAGCTCAGGTATTCATTGGGATTTAAAGCGTTCAACGCACGAATGAAATCAGGCGAAGGAATAATGCTTGCATTTACATCAATGGCTTGATTCAAAGCAGGGAAATGCGCTTCTAAATAGGGTGCAGTATGGAATCCAACCTGTATTTCAGGACTCAGAAGCTTATACCGTTCCACGTTTGTTAGAATTCCACATCTTAATAACGCACAGGGTTTAGTCAGTGAATGAGGTGCTAACTTAAGGTGAGATGAACGATCATTCAGATTAATGCGTAGCGACATGATGAGTTTTTTTACTGAAAATGAATAATAGGATAAAGGTAATTGTTCCGTTCAGAATTAAAAGTTCATTCCCGATTTGATAAGTACCTAAGAGCGAAGTTGCATAGGTTTTTAGTATATAGCAGAGCAGGGGAGAAACTAGGCTTATAACGGCTATTTTCGGGTGGATAAATTGTCTTTTTGTGAGGATTCCAAATGCAAATAATCCCAAAAGTGGACCGTACGTATATCCTGCGATATCAAAAATTAGGTCAACAATACTTTTATTATCTAACCATTTGAATAAAAAGACAAGAATCATAAATAACAAGGCAAAACTTAAATGAATCCATCGTTTGACGCGTTTCTTTTTTTCTTCTTCAAA
>JAIXRD010000245.1 GCA_027485365.1 Cryomorphaceae bacterium
ACTAGAAAACGAAATCGTAACCGTATTAAAAACCATCTACGACCCCGAAATTCCGGTGGATGTATTTGAATTGGGATTGATTTACGAAATCCGAATATCCGATACGAATGAGGTAGATATTGATATGACCTTAACGTCACCCAATTGTCCGGTAGCTGAATCCTTACCCAAAGAAGTAGAAGATAAAGTAAAAGCCATGGAGGCTATCACAGATTGTCGGGTGCATATTGTATTTGATCCGCCCTGGGACAAAGACATGATGTCTGAAGAAGCAAAGCTCGAGTTAGGGTTTTTATAGCTAAAATTATTTCCTATGGGTTTTATAAACATCCCAAAGTAACAAAGCAGCCCAAATCATATCCACCACATTCCACAGCGATCTTCCGAGTGAAATCTTGAAGATTGGATTGATTAAGACAGCAGAACAGATAAAGAAAAACAACATCACTTTATTCGAATTATCTTTTTCAGTATACGCTAGATATGCGAAACCGAGCATTCCAACCAAGCGGACAAATTGAAAGTAACCATAAGGCATAGCGGCCAAACACCCCAAAAATAAAATCCCCAACCCCAATTTTATCCATGAAACCTCATTCATTGTTGACCAATTCATTGCATTCAACTTATTTTAGTTTAACAAAAACATAACGTAAGCGTTGCTGTGCTTGTGCATCGTAATATTCAATTTCTAAATTCTTATTCGTAATCACGAAAATGCGGTTTTTAATCGTGTCCAGAGATTGAACCCAATTCAATTCAGATTCATTGAGTTTTAATAAATAGCTTCCCTGCAGCGCCAAGGTATCTGCCACAGAACCTTGAAACGTTTGAAACGCCGATGAAAGTTCTCCTTGAACCGATTCACCTGAGAAATTGAGGGACCCCGTTGGATTATAATCAAAAAAAGAAAAACCGTCCGCATCTTGCAACTTAACCATATCCACTTCCCAAGTACCTTGCAAATGCCGATTGAATCTACGTTCCTTGTTACAAGAAACGAAGAGAATTACACACACGAATAAACTAAAGATTCTCATGTAAACTGCTATTCAGGGGTAACCAAGGACTCTAAGTTTACTTTCGAAAGTTTGATGGTTCCAATGCGATTGTAACTCCCCATGACCCGAACTTGGGTTAAAATTAGTAATTCTCCATAAGGTGTTTGAATGAGGTCACATGCCTTTATCGGAATGTTTTTACTAATGTATGTACCTGCTACTTTTTTCCCGGTTTCGTCATAGAGTTTCAAGGACAACTGATTACTTCGCGTTGACGCAAGAAAAGCCCGGTATTTAGCCCCCTTAATCGATAGCTCTTTAATCAAAACAGACGTTTCATGGTTTAATTCAGAATCTCCTTGCGCCTCAATTGAGGTGGCCATCTCAACCGCGGATGGATTCAAGCTAAGTTTAGGATTAAGAAACACGTATTCCCCTGAAATACGGGACAATGCATATTCACCGGACCCTAGCGGTTCCAATTGATTAATTCCTCCATCCAATGCTGCTCCGTTGTACACCCCTGTAAACAGGAGATTATTATCTAAAAACACGGTAGAAAAGGAGTAATTGTAAAACCCATTCACCACAAACCGATCTTTTTCTGGGGTAGATTTTATGAAAAACGGCCATTGTTTCCCGGTATGCATTACATGTTTAAGCAACTGTTCATCTACGTTCATTCCAATCGTCAAGGCTCCCACGCGAATCACAGTATCCAAGTCGGTACTAACTTCATGTATCCCCATCATTTGGGAAGATAAGGGACAACTCATGAGGTATAGGTGATCTCCATTGTTATAGGCATGAACCGGGTAACTCACCTCTTCCAAAGTTGACACTTGGACCACGGAATGATTCGTTTCATCGATGCGTAAAATGCGTGTATTCAATTCAATTGGATCCATACACACCACATACAATTGTTCTCCGATATTCAACAAGGAAGAAACGGCATTCACATAGGTATCAGGCAGTTCCAAATTCCATTTAAACACTCCGTCTTTATCAATCTTCATGAGCTGAATCTTCCAGCCATCAAATGCACTCAATACAATGTACCCATGGTCTTGGGTAGATTTTATTATCGACAAGGGGGTAAACGAACGGTTGCCATTTTGATCGTCATAGATTTTCACGAACGGCAAAGACGATGTATCCTTTTTCTCGCAAGAGGCAATTAAGAAAAGAAATGCAAACCCACACAGTAAAACAATATGTTTCATACTACCATTTTTTATGAATCGGAACCATGAGCGTTAGCATGATATCCATGTTTAACAAATTGAATTTATCTTGTACATCTAAGTACTCAGCGGCCATCCCGGTATAATCAGCATATCGTTCCAAGGGATCAATCGTCGTTCGCAGGCCATAACGTACATTACCAGATAAGGAAAGCGCGAATTGTTCACGATAATAGGATATCCCAGCTCCACCAACCGCATACACATTGAAGCGATTTAAATGCTGCGTCATTTCAGCCACATTGGATGAAACGGCTGTTTTACGATCAACGGAACGATCGACTTTG
>JAIXRD010000299.1 GCA_027485365.1 Cryomorphaceae bacterium
GATACCTCTACTACCTTTTACATGAGAACTCCAAGCGCCTTTAGCATTCAGGTAGATTATCACATTTGGAAAGGATTTTATGTTAACGCCACCTCCATGATTAACCTCATTGGAAAGAAAACGGATTCCAAAGTAAAAGTGGCTAACCAATTCAGTATAACGCCTAGCTTTGATATTGCTGGCATTGGACTTCACCTCCCGTTATCCTACAATAAATACAGCGGTTTCAGAGCAGGGATTGCAACACGACTCGGTCCACTTACCGTGGGAGTTACGGATTACCGCCCCCTACTTGCCAAAGGAAAAGTCAAAGGACTTGAACTTTTTGCTGGGCTGCGTCTACCAATTTTATATGGTGAGGTAAAGGATGACGACAAAGACAAGGTTTCAAATAAGATAGACGAATGCAGAGAAACACCCGGAGTATGGGCCTTTAAAGGATGTCCTGATACCGATGGGGATGGAATCCAAGATTTAAAAGACGAGTGTATTAACGAACCAGGGCTTGCCGAATTCAACGGTTGTCCAGATCGAGATGGAGATAAAATTATCGATAAATATGATGATTGCCCGGATCTCGCTGGTTTAATCGAATTTAAGGGCTGCCCAGATACTGATGGAGATAAAATCATAGACACCAAGGATCAATGTCCAACAATTGCCGGTGAATTATACCTGAAGGGCTGTCCCGATCGTGACCATGACAGCATTACAGATCTAGAAGATTTATGTCCTGATAATTTTGGTCCCATCGAAAACAAAGGTTGTCCAGACACAGATAAAGATGGCTTGTTTGATTACATTGATGATTGTCCACTGATAGCAGGACCGATGGAAAATCGAGGTTGCCCTTGGCCAGACACAGACGGAGATGGCTTACTTGATAAAAATGACGGCTGTCCACAATTAGCAGGTCCGAAAGAGAATGGAGGTTGCCCATATAAAGATTCCGATTCAGATGGATTACTAGATAAGGATGATGATTGTCCGAACACTCCTGGACCAAAAAGTAACAAGGGATGCCCTGTAATTGAGAAGGAAGTAATTGAAGTGTTAAAAACAGCTTTTGATAATTTAGAATTTGAAGTTGCGAAGGACGTGATTCTTGCCGGATCGTTCACCTCATTGGATGAATTAGCTGGCGTGTTAATGAAAAAACCGACCTGGAAATTGGAAATTTCTGGACATACGGATAATGCCGGTGACGATAATTCTAATTTAATTTTATCCAAGAAACGTGCAGAGGCTGTTAAGAATTACTTAGTTTCCAAAGGGATTGATGCATCGCGTTTCGTAATCAATTATTTTGGTGAAACCAAGCCTATTGCCGACAACAGTACAACGGAAGGAAGAGCGAAAAACCGTAGAGTTGAAATGAAGGTTGTTTTTGAATAACTTGAGTAATGTTAATGTTTCCTTAATATTGAATTAATTCATAGGTGAGATAACAGGACGACCTTTGCAGGAAAATTGCAAATTATGGTACGCTTTTTAATGGTTTTCTTGTTTTTATTAGGGATGAACAATATTAATTTCGCCCAATCAACGGTTAAAGGTGTTGTAAAAGACGGAAGCAATAGTGATCCTGTAGAAAATGCTAAAATCACCTTAATCGGCTCTGAAAAACGCTGTTTATCAGATGCCAATGGCGTTTTTGAATTATCCGGAATACCTAAAGGAAAATATTCCCTCGAAATCAAAGCTTCTACCTTTAACGTTTATGTGTTAAACGACGTTACTGTTGGTGAAAATGAAGTTAAAGAGCTTACGATTGCCATGGAAGCAGCGGACCTTGTCAAAGGCCCTGTAGTGGTTACAAGAAAGGTAAAAAAAGATGGAAACGTCGAACTTATCAGAGTGCAACACAATCTTGGTGTTGTGTCGAATGGTATTAGTGCAGAAGACATTAAAAAAAATAATGATTCCAAAGTTTCGGATGTAATGAAACGAATCTCTGGAGCAAGTATTCAAGATAATAAATTTATTGTCATTCGTGGATTATCTGATCGATACAATTATGCCTTTTTGAATGGCGCCAGTTTACCAAGTTCAGAATCAGACCGAAAAGCGTTCTCGTTTGATATTTTCCCATCGAACATACTCAGCAGTATTAGCGTAATAAAAACCGCGTCTCCCTCTATGCCTGGAGAATTTGCTGGTGGAATAATTAATATTACTACAGTCGAGCCTAGTGACAAGCCAATTAACTCACTTTCTCTTTCAGCTGGGTATAACGCTATATCTACATTTAGAAATTTCTACCGAAGTGGAGATAGCAAGCTGGATGTTTTAGGTTTTGGTGGAAAAGACCGCTTACTACCAACAGGTATTCCAGGTTCTGCTGAATATGCTGCCCTAGATATCCATGAGCGTGCGCGTTGGGCTCAAAAAATGAACTACAATTGGGCACCTGAACAACGCACAGCCATGCCAAATACAAGCATTCAGTATAGTTTGGGGAAAACCTTCGAGTTTAAAAACAAACAAAGTTTGGGCTATGTGGCTGCCTACAGTTACCAAAACAACCAAACGTTTTCTTTAAATACGCGACGTGAATTCGAAGAATCATCAACAGGTGTAGTAAAGCGTATGGAATTGGTTGACTCCGTATTCACACAGAATGTACTGAATACGGGAATGTTGAATCTTAAATATTCCTTCTCACCGAAAAGCTATATTCAATTCAAAAATTTGTACAGCGTAAATGCAGAAGATAAAATCAATGTGCGAAATGGTGTTCGAGAATTGGATAACGACCCTCGTCAATGGGAAAAAGCTACTAACTTTTGGTATACTCAGAATAAAGCGCTTTCAAGCCAATTGTATGGAACGCATGACAATGAAAAATTAGTCTTCAATTGGAACCTTGGTTATAGTAATGTTGACAGAGTTATTCCTGCATTACGCCGTGTTATTCACCGAAAATACAGCCTTAATGAAGACGACCCGAATGAACAATACGTTGCTGTCATTCAAAATAATGGAACCATTCCTACAGCAGCAGGAAACATGTTCTGGTCAGATGCCAATGAATCCATATATAGCGCTATATATGATGTTGAAAAAAGGTTCCAACTTGATTCATTCAATATTAATCTTAAAGTTGGTGCAATGCATCAATTTAGAGACCGCGATTTTCAAGCGAGAAACTTTGGTTTTTCAAAATACGATGGTGGAGGTGTGGATTTTTATGACTCTTTATTACTAGCCTCTCCTTCTTCAATTTTTAATGAAGAAAATCTCGGATTAATGGAAAATGGACGCGGTGGATTCAAATTAGATGAAGCAACTAATGTAGATGACAGTTACCAAGCAAGCTCATTCTTAAATGCAGGATATGCGCAAATAGATGGGAACTGGAAACAAAAGATCCGTTTGAACGGTGGCTTGAGGGTGGAATCATACCGACAAGCGTTTAATTATATTGAATTCGGATCAAACAACGACACAAATATTACCACAACCGTGGTTGATTTTCTACCATCTGCAAACCTTATTGTATCGCTTACACCTCGTATGAACATCCGTGCAAGTAGCTACAAAACAGTTTCACGTCCTGAATTCCGTGAATTAGCGCCATTTACTTTTTACAACTTCGTAATTGATAATATTATTTCAGGCGACCCAAATCTACAACGCGCTACCATCATGAACTATGATTTGCGTTATGAGTATTTAATTGGAAATGGTCAAAACTTTAATATTTCAGGATTCTTTAAAGACTTTACCAACCCGATTGAATTAGTAAACCGAACAGGAACTTCTGGAGCCCCAGAATTATATTACACCAATGTACCAGGCGTTACCACCTTTGGAGGTGAAATTGAATATCGCTTCAACCTTGGTTTCATAAGTAAAAAAGAAAACCATAAATTATGGGATCAGCTTTCCGTAAATTTGAATGCTTCGTTAATTAAATCACGCGTCGATATCGGTGATTCATTATTCGGACAAAATGAATATCCGGATGGACGACCATTGCAAGGACAATCACCATATATTATCAATGCCGGTATTTATTACCAGTCTCAAGACAAGAAATGGGCCTTTACTGCCGCATATAACCGAGTAGGTCAACGTATTTATATTGTTGGGAACGAGCAAGAACCAAGCGTATGGGAAAACGGAAGAAACCTTGTTGACTTCCAGTTAACCCGTAATTTCGGCGAAAAATTCGAGATGCGACTGAATGTAAAAGATGCATTGGCTAACGAATTGGTATTCTTTCAAGACCTAAACAAAAACCAAAAATTCGATGAAGGTGACAATGAATGGCAAAATGTAACATTTGGTCAAACCGTATCTCTTTCATTGAAATATAATTTCTAAGCATAAGCGGCATAGCATTAAATAAATCTTGGCTTAACAATTTAATAAACACGATTTAAGTTGTTCATAACACAATAAGCGCTTCGTCATCGGAACTTTGTCAAAAATTTTATAACATGAAAAAGTTCTATTTATCTATTGCTCTAGCGAGCGCGTTATTCACCGCATCGGCACAAGATGCGTTCTGGACTCCCACCACGTATCAAGGAGCCTTCCCAGTTACTGACGGTACTCCAGCAACAAACTGGGCTAGCGGTTGGTCTAACTTTGACCCGGAAAACACCGTTTATCCAGCCACAGTTACTACAGTTTCAACTGACATTACTACAAACACTACATGGAGTGGTGTTGTTTTGTTGCAAAACAAAGTGTATGTAAAAAACAATGCAACCTTAACCATCCAACCGGGTACTATCATCCGTGGAGATAAGTTAACACAAGCTACATTGATTATTACACGTGGAGCTAAAATTAATGCGGCAGGTACTGCTGCAAACCCTATTGTTTTTACATCGAATGAAGCAATCGGTAACCGAAATGAAGGAGATTGGGGTGGTTTGGTAATCTTAGGATTGGCTAAAAATAACCAACCAGGTGGAGTGGTAAATATTGAAGGTATTCCACCATCGACGGATACACAGCACGGTGGAAATTTCGATACGGATAACTCAGGTGTTTTACAATACGTACGTGTAGAATTCGCGGGTATTCCATTAGAGCCAAATAAAGAAATTAACGGAATTACTTTTGGTTCTGTAGGTTCTGGAACAACAGTTAACCATTGTCAAGTATCATTTTGTGGTGACGACTCATATGAGTGGTTTGGTGGAACAGTTAATTGTAAATATTTAATAGCCTACAGAGGATTAGATGATGATTTCGATACTGACTTTGGTTACAGAGGAAAAGTGCAATTCGGTTTATCAATTCGTGACAAAGATTTGTCAGATGCGGCTGGAGATTCAAATTCGTTTGAATGTGATAATGACGCTACAGGATCAACTGCTCAACCTAAAACACGTCCAATTTTCTCAAATATGACCTTAGTTGGTCCCAAAGGAAACGGTAGCATTACCTTACCTGTAGGTGAGAAATTTGAAAAAGCATTCCGTTTACGAAGAAATACTGCTACCTCTTGTTTCAACTCTTTAGTAGTTGGTTGGGAAAAAGGATTATCTATTGAAGGTACAGCAGTTGTTGCAAATGTTAACGGAGATACATTAGTATTTTCTAACAACAGTTTAACTAACTTCACAAACGGTACAAACACGATTCTTTCATCCGGTGTAACACCAGTATTTTATCAGTCTTTCTGGACTCCAGACGGAAATGATTCTACAGAAACGATTGCTCAAATTAACTGGGTTAATTTATTTACACCGCTTGGTGTAACTCCAGATGCGCGTTTGAATGCAGGTTCTGTTGCTGCTAACGGTGCTACATTTACCAATCCTAAATTCTTCTCAGTAGCTGCTCCAGGTGTTGCTAACCTTACGTATTGCCAAGGTGCAATGGCAGCTGCATTAAACGCTACTACTATCGGTGGAAACACGTTATATTGGTATGCTGCAGCTACAGGTGGTGTTGGTTCAACAACGGCTCCTGTTCCATCTACATCTAATGCAGGAACTTTCAACTTTTATGTAAGCCAAAAAAATGCAGCAGGTGATGAAAGCCCACGTGTTATGATTACTGTTACCATCAATGCAAGTCCAGCTACGCCAGTTATAACTGCAAGTGGTTCTACTTCATTGTGTTCAGGAAGCTCAGTTACCTTAACTTCTTCATACAACAATGGAAACGTATGGTCTACTAATGCTAATACAGCTGCAATTACTGTGAATTCTACAGGTGCTTACACGGTAACTCACACAGACGCTAACGGTTGTACAGCTACTTCATTACCAACTATCGTAAGTGTAAGTAACGCACCAGTACCAACGATCCAAGCATCTGCAGTTGAGGCATGTGCAGGAGATACAGTACAATTAACAGCATCTAATTCTGATTCTTATGTATGGTCAACTGGTGACACTACGCAATCTATTACTGTAACAGCGACTACAGCGAACATTACTGTAACTACAACAAATGCGAATGCATGTAATGGTGTTGGAACGTCTACACCTACCAGCATTACCTTTAACGCAAACCCTAACGCTGCTGGTTCGTTTACAACCAATGGAAACGTTGCTACGTTTGCTAATACTTCTACAGGAGCTACTTCATATTCTTGGGATTTTGGTGACATGACCAACTCAAGTGCAGCTGCTCCATTACATGCTTATGCTGCGAACGGATCTTACACAGTAACACTTACAGCTACTAATGGAAACTGTAGTGATGTAACCACATTTACTGTAAACATCGCAGTTGGTTTAGATGAATTACCAGGTGTTGCATTAAGCTTAGTGCCTAATCCAGCTACAACTTCATTCAATGTAGCTTTAACTGGTGCATCGTTGGAATTAGTAACTGTTATCGACGCGTTCGGTAGAACTGTATTAAATTCAACTGAGGCAACAATTAACTTAAACCAAGTTGCTAACGGAATGTACCAAGTAGTAGTTTCTACGAACAAAGGAACAAGCGTTCGCAAATTAATTGTAAATAATTAATATTGATTCACTAAGGGGGCCAATGGCCCCCTTTTTTTTTATACCATGGAAAACAGTAAAGGACATACCATACTCATCGTTGATGACGAGCCAGACATCCTAGAATTCCTATCTTATACTGTTCGAAAAGAAGGATATCGTGTATTTACTGCAAACAACGGAGAGGAAGCAGTAAAGTTAGCCCACCAATTAAGTCCATCCTTAATTCTAATGGATGTGATGATGCCACAAATGGATGGAATTGAAGCGTGTCAGATCATAAGAAAAGACTTGCAACTTGCCCAACCAATTATTTCATTCTTAACTGCTAGAGCTGAAGATTATGCTCAAATCGCAGGGTTTGAAGCAGGGGCGGATGATTATATAAGTAAGCCTATTAGGCCGAGGTTACTAATAAGTAAAATCGAATCTTTGTTGCGAAGAATCAATCCTGAACGTACAATAGAAGAAGCAGCTGAAACAAGCGGGATTGTTATAGACCGAGAAAAATTCGTTGTGATTGTAAATAACAATGAACTTCAACTTCCTAAAAAAGAATTTGAATTGTTAGAATTACTCGCTAGTCGCCCGGGTAAAGTATTTAATCGCGAACAAATACTCACCATTGTCTGGGGAAATGAAACCATCGTTGGCGAACGAACGATTGATGTACACATCAGAAAACTACGCGAAAAGCTTGGAGAATCGTATATTCGTACCATTAAAGGGGTTGGATATACGTTTAACCGAAAATGAAACAGTTAAAACCAGAATACTTACTTGCCTTAATTAGTGCCCTAGTGGCACTTTTGGCGTTTTGGTTTGAAGTAGCCAGTTTAAATCTTCCATTTAGCCCAGTTATTTCTGCACTTGTGCTATCGCTTTTTTTGGGAGTAATAACCTTTCTAGTACTCTATTTTGGAATAAAAATATTCTTACAAAATCGCCTCAATCACCTTTTTAAAAACCTTCAAAATCCTCCCATAATAAAAGCGCAACGGTTGAATGAAATGATAGATGAAGCAGAACAACAGGTCAACCAAGTATCGAAACACCGGACGAAAGAAATTTTGCAGCTTAAATCTCAAGATTCCTTTCGAAAAGAATTTATTGGCAACCTTGCCCATGAGTTAAAAACTCCTGTATTTGCAATTCAAGGGTATTTAGATACGCTGATTGATGGGGCAATAGACGACCAAGAAAATGCCTTGAATTTTTTAAAACGCGCTTCAAAAGCAAGCGATCGAATGATCCAGTTACTTGAAGATTTGGACGCAATTACACGACTAGAAAATCCTGAACTCACCATTGATAAGCGCCCATTTGATCTCGTTGAAATTATTAAGGAAACCTTTGATTCATTAGAATTTCTTGCAAAAGAGAAACATATTCAATTGAGTTTTAAAAGAGATTACTCAAACATCTTCGTGCTTGGCGACCGAAACAAAATTGGACAAGTCATTACCAATCTTGTCAAAAATTCCATTTTATATGGAAATGAAAACGGATCTACTATCGTTACCCTAGAACCCATAGATAATCAAATCCTTATTGAAATAAAAGACAATGGCATTGGAATAGAC
>JAIXRD010000313.1 GCA_027485365.1 Cryomorphaceae bacterium
AAGAACATTTTCCAACTTCAACGTGCGACCTTAATAACTTTACTGAGTGTGCCGGCAATATATTCAATATCTTTCACGGTAACTCCCATGTGCATTGGTAAAGAAATAATTTCTTTGCTCGCCAAATGCGCCTCGGGACAAGTATTCGCGCCAATGCTGTACATCCGATAATCAGTATTGTCTCGATAGTGAACGCCTGGGAATATTTCATACTCGTTCAGTGCCATGAGCACCTCATCCCGATTGGAAACACGAATTTGGAACAGGTGTCTGGATGATTCGCACTCCTTAGCGACGGGTACAATGCGGATCAATTCGTTGCCAGCCAAACAATCTTGATACCACTTCGCAAGCTGGCGACGATAAGAGTTATCTTTATCTAGGTAGCGAAGTGATACCAAACCAATCGCGGCCATGATTGAGTTTCCGTGGTATTTGAAGCCGACCTCTTCTACGTCGTACATCCATTTGTACGCGCCCTGTGTAACTGTGCGCGCATAGGTGTCCTTATTGATTCCAAGCCAGCTTAGCTTACGCGCACGCTCGTCTCGCGCTTGGTCGGGGAAACAGATCATTCCAGAGTCGGCAGTAGCGAGATTTTTTACAGCTTGGAAACTAAACACGGTGCAGTGCGCATCGTGTCCGACATGCTTGCCGTTCAAACGCGTACCCGCCATATGGGCCGCATCCAAGATTAGGATCAAGCCGCGATCCTTGCAAAGCTTGACGACCTCTTCGTACTGTCCTGAGTTACCGCCGATTCCAACAAAGATGACAGCGCGAGTACGTGGTGTAATTTTTCGCTCTATATCTTCAGGTGAAAGACATAGATATTCATCAACATCAGCAAAGACAGGCTGCAGACTGGTGTACACAATTGCGTGGTTGGAAGATACAAAGGTGAGTGGTGTTGAAATGACTTCATCACCGTCTGCCCAACCTAGCTCTGTCTTGAACATATGCAGAGCGAGATGCAAACCCACAGTGTTCGAGCTCAGAAAATGCGCATGAGGCAGTCCCGTGTATTCTTTCCATTTATTTTCCATCTCGATGGTTTTGAAGCCCAAACCAGTCCATCCTTTTTCGAGGCATTCTCGAATTTCCTCAAGACATTCATCTACGCGGAAATTAGGTACAAATAATTGAATTGCCATTTCTTTGATTCCTTGAAAGTTAAAATGTCTCGGCGTTCATTAAACTCAGCCCTTGCTTGTCTTTCTCAGAGAGCATTGGTCCAAGCGCAATCGGAAATTCATAGGGCACAGTGGGCCACTGAATCTTGATTTCTGAGTCGTCAAACCTGATGCAGCGCTCATGCTCCTGATACCAATAGTCCGTAACTTTGTAATGAAACCGTGCCTGTTCTGATAGAACAAGAAAACCATGCGCAAAGCCCTCTGGCACCCAGAGTTGTTTTTTATTTTCCGCTGACAGCCGCTCACCCACCCATTGCCCAAACGTTGGAGATCTGCGACGGATATCGACGACCACGTCAAAAACTTCACCTTCAGTGACTCGCACTAGCTTGCCCTGTGGTTTAACTACCTGATAGTGGAGTCCACGAAGAACGGCTTGCTTTGACATCGACTCATTATCTTGCACAAAATTGATTTCACGCCCCACGGCTTCAGTGAAACGCTGCTGGTTGTAACTTTCAAAAAATAAACCGCGATTGTCACCGTAAATTTTGGGCTCCAAAATAAGAACATCTGGTATGCGGGTGAGCGTGATTTTCATGATGCCTGTCTTTCTTTAAGCAACCGCTGAAGATATTGCCCGTAACCATTTTTGGCCAGTGGCTCCGCTAGTTTTTGCAGTTGCACAGTATCGATGAAGCCTTTACGGTAGGCGATTTCTTCTGGGCATGCGATTTTTAGGCCCTGGCGGTGTTCAATGGTTTCGATGAAGTTACTGGCATCAATCAGGCTCTCGTGCGTTCCTGTGTCAAGCCATGCATAACCACGGCCCATGATTTCAACGCTAAGCTGGTCGCGTTCAAGGTAAATGCGATTCAGGTCGGTGATCTCTAGTTCGCTCCTCGCCGATGGTTTGAGACCAGCAGCGATGTCAACCACTTGGTTATCGTAGAAATAAAGACCTGTCACCGCATAGCTGCTCTTGGGGTTTTGGGGTTTTTCTTCAAGGCTGGTGGCGCGGCCTTTGGCATCGAAGGCGACCACACCATAACGTTCGGGGTCCTGGACGTGGTAAGCAAATACGGTTGCACCTTGAACGCGCGCTGTAGCTTTTTCTAGCTGAGTGTGCAGGTCGTGACCATAGAAAATATTGTCCCCCAACACCAAGGCGCTAGGGGCCTGACCGATGAAGTCCTTGCCAAGGATAAAGGCTTGGGCAAGACCATCAGGGCTAGGTTGGATGGCATAGTGCAGGTTCAGACCCCAGTCGCTACCATCGCCGAGCAATTGCTCGAAGCGCGGTGTATCTTGTGGGGTTGAAATGATAAGAATTTCGCGAATACCAGCAAGCATCAAGGTGCTGAGCGGGTAGTAAATCATCGGCTTGTCGTAAATAGGCAGCAGTTGCTTGGAAACTGCCTTGGTTACCGGGTAAAGGCGGGTGCCGGATCCACCTGCGAGGATGATGCCTTTGCGATTCATAGTGGTTTAGACATTGCAAGTTCGTTGATGAATCTTTCAACATGAACTTCCCATTCGGGTAAAACGAGTCCAAATTGATAACATAATTTATTATTGTCTAGTTGGGAATTTTGAGGACGTTTGGCAGCCGTCTTGTAAGCCTCCGAGCTCACAGGAAATATCTTGTTGGGTGCAACTTTGACTGAAA
>JAIXRD010000035.1 GCA_027485365.1 Cryomorphaceae bacterium
GTGCGGGTTTAAACCCGCACCCAGGAGGTATTGACTTAACATGCTGCCAAACATTTATCTTCCAGAAACTACGCAGGAGTTTATTCATCGAATCAATCGCCTTGTGGGCAATGAAGTTCCCTTGTGGGGTAAAATGAATGTGGGACAAATGTTTTCACATTGCTGTCTTCCATACCAACAAATTCTCGGAGAAAATACAGATCGTCCAGGCCTAGTGATGCGGGTTTTAATGCAGTGGTTTTTTCGAAAGTCGATGACCAATGATCAACCCTATCGAAAGAATTTACCCACTGGTCCTACCTTTATTCGAACAGGGACACACGATGTTAATGAAGAGCGTCAGCGCTTAATCGTATATCTTAAAGCTATTGAGGAACTTGGACCAGAACGTTTATCCGAGATCCCATCGCTGAGCTTGGGTAAACTTAGTCCTGAAGAATGGTCGAACATGCTCTACAAGCATTTGGATCACCACTTACGCCAGTTTGGGGCTTGATAATTTTGATTAAGAAGTTGCCTTTCTTTCAGCTAGTTTGGTCAACTCTTACCAATATGTAGCTTTTATTTTAAGTGGTTTTGAACAATGCCTAAGATGTGATTAAAGACTATAATTTTTTTTCTGTTAATCCATAAATAAGTACTTCGAAAAGCTACCTTTTTTTGCGTACCTTCGTATGCACATGCGAATGAGGTTTTTAAGAAGTATTTTTCTCTGTTTTTCGTTGCTTACAGCGCTGTACGGCTTTTCACAATCAGCAACGTTTACGACCATTCCGGCTGCTGTAAATGGTACCATCAATGTGTGTGCTGGTTCAACCATTCTCTTTAATTCCACGGTTAATCCTGCAACCTTGGCAGCTCCTGCAGTTTATTCGTGGAATTTTGGTAATAACCAAACATCAAGCTTGCCTGGCCCTATTGGAATCAACTATCCTGCGCCGGGAACGTATATAGTCACCTACAATATAACCCATGCGAACGGTGCTCTTACCCAAACATCGGTTACCGTGAATGTTTCAGCTGCACCGGCTAACCCACCCACCTTCACATCTACAGTAGGGCCTAATTGTCAACAAACTTATACAGTTGGTGGAATACCTATGATTCAAACGACAGGAAATAATTGCAATTGTACGCCATATAATGGCCCAATGATCAGCTTGAATAATGCAAATAATCAACCTGCAGGAAGCACCGCGACCATTCATTGGGGGGCTAACGGTTTGGGTGGTACTACAACAACGTTCCCCATCGGATCGACGAATCTGCTGAATAACCCCTTCATTAATTTTCCTGGACAACAAAATCCAGGTCCGACAACGCATTACAATACACCAGGTTCTTATAATTTAATGTATTTAGTGAATTATCCGAACGGTTGTACTTATTCAACCTATGTTATCATGAGTTATGGTGCGGCGGCAATTTCCTTGGGTACCTTATCGGCACAAACGCAGTGTAATCCTCTGATTTACAACTTAACCTTTGCGAATCAGACCCCCGGAAATACCTATGTCATCAATTGGGGGGATGGAACACCAAATACCACGTTTACGTATCCTAATCTGCCACTATTGCCTAACGGTGTGCCGCATCAGTATGCTCCAAGTTCTTGTGCCAACGGGGTTCCCCAGCCCTACACCATAACAATTACAGCTACCAATCCTTGTCAAGGAAGCACCACCACTAGTACTATAGGACCTTTTTTCGTAAACCAATTACCGACTGCTGCATTTACTAGTAATCCTGGTAATTCCATTTGCCAAAATCAATCCATAACCTTCACCAATACCTCCACGGGTGGGCTTTCCATTGCCAATGGAACTTGCAATACTCAATACAATTTTAATTGGTCTGTTGATTATTGGAATGGTCTGAGCGGTAATGGTTATCAAGTTACTTCAGGAGCCATGGGGGATCCCTTCAACAGCCCAGCCATCAATGGTAGCAATCAAATCACCGTTCAATTTACCCAGCCAGGTACCTATGCCGTTTCCATCGATGCGACGAACAGTGCCTGTGGTAACGATAACGAAACCCAAACGATTACCGTTAATCCCATTCCGATTGTTCCGAACCAAACAGACACCATCTGTAGCGGGCAAAACTTTATAATTGTTCCTCAAAACAACCCTCCCACAACCATTGTTCCCAATGGAACAACTTATTCATGGGTTGCTACACCTAACGCCAATGTTGCTGGTGAAGTCAATGGAAATAATGATACTATTTCTGGGACACTTGTAAACTTGACCAATGTTAATCAAACCGTTACCTATACAGTTACGCCTACCGTTAACGGATGCCAAGGAGCGCCGTTCACAGTTACAGTGACAGTTATTCCTGCGATCGTGGTGCCGAATTTTACCCAAACAATTTGTAACGGCGGAACATTTACCATCAATCCAACCAATGCTCCACCCACTACGATTATTCCTGCCGGAACGACCTTTGCATGGACGGTAGTGGACAATCCTAACGTTACCGGAGAATCCAATGGGACCGGTTTACCATTGTCACAAACCTTGTCCACTAATGTTGCTTCGCCAGCGCAAAGCGTGGTTTATACGGTGGTTGCGACCTCTCCAGGTGGCGGCTGTCCCAATACTACCTTTACCGTTACTGTTAACATTAACTTGGTTACGCCTCCTACAATATCCAACGATACCACCATTTGTTCCGGAGGAGATCCGTCCGCTTTTGTGAACACCACTGCCGCTACGGCATCAGGAACTCTTACCTATCAGTGGCAATCGGCGACAGCTGCCATTGGACCATTTACCAATATAGCTGGTGCTACATCGGCTACCTACAATCCTCCCGCTGGAATCACAGTAACTACGTATTATCGGGTCATTGTTACGAGTACACTCAATGGGGTAGCTTGTACTGCCACAAGCAATACCCGCATCGTTACTGTTAATAACGTTTCTGCTGGTGTACTAGCAACTTCACAAACCATTTGTTCGGGGGGAGATCCAAATGCATTCACGGTTACTACTGTGGCTAGTGGTTCTGGATCCTTGAGTTATCAATGGCAATCCGCTACAGCTATTGGAGGACCTTGGACCAACCTGGCAGGAGAAACTAATCCAACCTATGATCCTCCGGCAGGACAAACAGTTACCACTTATTTTCGATTGGTGGTTACCAGTACGCTTAATGGTATAGTATGTACCGCTACTTCAGCAGTAATGACCGTAACAGTTAATAATGTTACTCCAAGTGTAGTTGCAGGAAATCAGACCGTTTGTTCCGGAGGTAATCCTGCTGCATTCACGGTGACTACTGCAGCAACAGGAACAGGAACCTTGAGTTATCAATGGCAATCTTCCGCGTCGGCACTTGGACCATGGACAAATATCGGTGGTGCAACTTCTGCAACGTATGACCCTCCTGCAGGATTAGTGACTACGACGTATTATCAAGTGGTTATTTCAAGTGCGTTGAACGGTGTTACTTGTACTACCATTTCCAATGGGTTAACGGTCAATGTAAATTCAGTGACTGCCCAAACTATTGCAGCTGGACAGACCATTTGTTCCGGTGGGGATGCTCTTGCATTCACTGTTACCACCGCTTCAACAGGAGCAGGGAATTTGAGTTATCAATGGCAATCTGCATCTCTTGCCGCAGGACCTTTTTCAAATTTAGTGGGGGCCACTTCAAGTACCTACGATCCTCCCGCAGGACAAGTTGCATCGACGTATTTTCAGGTAGTAACGAGTAGCGTGCTGAACGGAGTAACTTGTACTTCTACCTCGAATGTGTTAGCAGTATTGGTCAACACGGTAAATTCTGGGACGCTTGGAACAAGTCAAACGGTATGTTCCGGTGGCAATCCAAGTGCATTCACTGCAACCACGGCACCGAGCGGTGCGGGAACCTTAACCTACCAATGGCAGTCTTCTACGGTAGGACCGAATTCAGGCTTTGCTCCAATTCCGGGAGCTACGGCGGTTAGCTACGACCCTCCGGCGGGAATATCCACAACAACCTATTATCAACTCGTTGTCACGAGTACCTTAAACGGGGTATCATGTACTGCAACTTCGGCTACCTTGAGTGTAACGGTTAACAGCCTTAGCGCTCCTGTGGTTGGTAGCAATGAAACCATTTGCTCTGGTGGAAATCCAGTGGCATTTACAAACCCAACACCAGCGATAGGTGCCGGTAATGTCACGTATCAGTGGCAATCATCGACCACCAATGTGGGTGCTGGATATTCCAATATAGCGGGCGCAACCTCTGCCACTTATGATCCTCCTGCTGGTTTAAATGTTACGACGTATTACCAAGTCATTACTACAAGTACCCTAAATGGCGTTGCATGTAACGTGACCTCTAATCCCATTACGGTTACTGTTAATACAGTTTCTGCTGGTACCTTGACTCAATCTCAAACCATTTGTTCAGGGGGGAATCCTGCAGCGTTTACCGCAACCAATGCCTCATCCGGTTCAGGTACACTTAGTTTTCAGTGGCAATCTTCAACCACCGGCCCCAATGCTGGATATACGAACATTCCGGGAGAAACGAATGCGACATATGACCCTCCTGCAGGGCTTTCAATTACTACATACTATCAATTGGTAGTAACGAGTTTGTTGAATGGGGTAAGTTGCACGGCAACCGGTAATACCTTAACCGTTACTGTAAATTCGCTTACACCCAGTGTGATAGGAAGCAACGAAACCATCTGCCCAGGTGGAAATCCAATAGCATTTACCAATTCCACAGCGGCTAGCGGCAATGGAGCAGTTACCTATCAGTGGCAGTCTTCAACGACTAATCCTGCTTCAGGATTTAGTAACATCAATTTAGCAACTTCTGCTACCTATGATCCCCCGGCTGGGTTGAATACCACTACATTTTATCAAGTACTGATTAACAATACGCTGAACGGCTTAGCGTGTCAAGCCACCTCCAATGTTATAACGGTAACTGTAAATACGATCACCCCTCAAGTTATTGCCGCCAATCAAACGATTTGTCCAAACGGCGATCCTGTGCCGTTCACCGTGACAACACCCTCCTCGTTTGGTGGGACTGCTTCGTATCAATGGTATGTTTCAACCAGTTCACCAAATAATGGTTTTTCGCCTATTAACGGAGAAACTACCTCAGCCTATGATGTCCCTCCTGGTCTGGCCATCACAAGTTACTACCAAGTCATATCTACAAGTACATTGAATGGTATTACTTGTTCCGCCACCTCTAATACGCTTACAGTTACAGTTTCATCTGCACCAGTAGTTCAAAACGTGAATCAAACCATCTGTAGTGGAACCGCATTTACAGTAAGTCCTGTCAATGGTGGAGGAAACTCGATTCCTGCTGGTACAAGCTATACATGGACCGTGAACAATAATCCAAATGTTTCTGGTCAAAGTGCGCAAAATTCTGGTCAGAATTCAATTTCACAAACCCTTACGAACAACACGAATACCCCTCAAACCATCATTTATTCGGTAACCCCAACCGCAGGGGTATGTTCAGGAAATCCGTTTAGTGTAAATGTTCTGGTCAACCCAACACCCGTTCTAACCCTTTCTGCAAACCAAACGATTTGTGGTGGGCAAACAACTATAGCATCGACCTATACGAATTCTGTAGCTGGAGGGATTTTCACCTATGCGTTGCAGAATGCTGCCGGGGTTCCAGCTGTGGTTACAGGATTCCCTACAACCGGAAATGGTCAAATACCTGCGGCTACCATTAATAATTCAGGTACAACACCCTTTACGCTCAATTACACGGTAACGCCTGCAGCAAATGGGTGTAATGGGGTAGTGGGAACGTATTCGATCACTATCAATCCCGCACCTGTAACCACGTTTTCGATCGCAAATCAAGCCATTTGTAGCGGAACGAATTCTGCCCCGGTAACTTTTTCTTCTACGACACCGAACGTAACCTATGCTTGGCAAGCAACGGTGCCGAATGGAATTTCGAACCTCGCGCCAACGAGTGGAGGCGGTAACTTACCATCCTTTGCGAATGTAACAAATGCCAACAACGCGGTTCAAACCGTTCAGTTTTCGGTTATAGCCTCTACGGCAGGTACGGTTTGTCCGGGACCTCCTGCGACGTATACCATAGCCGTAATTCCGATTCCAGTTGCGAACCCATTAAATAATGCCACCTATTGCAATGGGGTAGCTATCCCAGCGCTTCCGTTAACTTCGAATGTCCCCGCTGCGACTTATGTATGGAGCATGAGCACGAATGTTGGCCTAACACCAACGTCGGGAACTGGAACCCCAATACCAGGATTCAATGCATCGATTGCAGGTAACGCGCCACTTACATCCACAGTGACCATTACTCCAAGTGCCTCCAGTGGTGCAACTACCTGTCCGGGAAGTCCTGTAAGTTATACCCTTACGATAAATCCTGTACCTGTTGTTTTGCCGATTGCGAATCAGGTGCTGTGCGCGGGAAATACAAATAATGGGGTGGTTATAGGGAGTAATGTAGCAGGTGCAGCCTTTGCATGGACGAACAACAATACAAATATAGGATTAGGTGCGTCGGGATCAAATACAGTTCCTTCATTCGTTGGAGCTAACAATACAAATCTACCCATTCAAAGTACGGTTTCCATCGTGCCGAGTTTTACGAACAACCAGGTGGTGTGTACCGGAGCTACGAGTAATTATACCATCACGGTAAATCCATTGCCTACAGTTGCTTCAACGCAAAACCAACAAGTTTGTGCAGGGACACAGGTTGCGCTGACGTTTAGTTCTCCAAATAACATTGCAGGTACGGTGTATAACTGGACAAATTCCAATGCAGCCATTGGCTTGAATGGTACGGGTTCTGGGAATATTAGCTTTACTGGCGTAAACAATACGAATGGCCCAATTTCTGGATTGATTGTGGTTACACCATCCTTTAGTAATGGTGGAATTGCCTGTCCGGGGGTGCCGGATACCTTTTTGATTACCATCTTGCCTACGCCGGTCGCTAATGCCTTATCTAATCAAACGATATGTGCCGGAACCCCATCTGCCGCAATAAATTTCACATCAAATCAAGTCGGAACAGTATTTACATGGACTTCCACGAACCAAGTTATAGGAATTGCGTCATCAGGCACGGGGAATATTGCGCCATTTACCGCGGTAAACGCTGGAACAGCGCCAATTTCATCTACAGTTGTTGCTACTCCTACCTTAACGACCAATGGTCAAGGATGTGCGGGGTCCACTGTATCTGCCCTGATTACCGTGAATCCCAATCCAGTAATGACAAGTCCGGCATCGGCATCGTTTTGTCAGGGAACTACCGTCGCCTATAATTTTTCGAATAATATTCCTAATGGGGTAGTATATGCTTGGAATAACTCGAATCCATCGATCGGATTAGGTGCTTCAGGAAATGGTAATATTTCCTTTCAGGCTCAAAACGGAACTTCTGCTCCGATTTCGGGTACGGTAAGTGTTATTCCAACGTATACCTCTAATGGGGTGAGTTGTGCTGGTGCATCACAATCCTTTAATATCCAAATCATTCCAACACCAACGGTTAATGCGGTGAATAACATTACACTTTGTAATGGAACAGCTTCTAATGTGGTGAATTTAACGAGTCCAGTAGCGAATGCTACCTTTGCTTGGACGAATGCGAATACGGCAATAGGACTTGGAGCAAGTGGTTCAGGTAATGTTCCGATTTTTACTGCCACTAATGCAAGCACTACGACGCCATTGAGCTCCCAAGTGAGTGTAACTTCTTCGGTGTTAGTTAATGGCGTTACCTGCACTGGATCTCCGACGTTATTTACTATTACCGTAAATCCAAACACCGTTCCAACAGCAGTTAATGGTCAAACCTTGTGTAATGGTTCAAATAGTGCAGCTATTGCCTTGAGTGGTACAGGAAATTCATATACTTGGACTAACTCAAATACAGCAGTTGGTTTAGCAGCTTCCGGAAGTGGCAACATCGCTTCCTTTATCGCAACCAATGGCACTGCGGCTCCAATTTCTTCCACGGTTACGGTTACTTCTGTATTTTCAGGGGGTGGCGTAAGTTGTAATGGAGGAACAACCTCGTTTGTTATCAATGTAAATCCAACGCCAAGTGTAACGGCACCCGCCAATGTGGTGCTTTGTAATAATGCGACCGCTTCGGCTATTTCTTTTGTTGGCACGGGAACACAATATAATTGGACCAATTCAACGCCAGGTATCGGATTAGCAGCCTCCGGCTCTGGAAATATTCCATCGTTTACTGCAGTGAATTTAACGGCAACACCTATTGTGGCAACGATCAATGTTACGCCAATCTATTTGAATAATGCGGTAAGTTGTCCAGGTACAGTTCAGACCTTCACCATTACGGTTAATCCTGCTCCTCAAGTCAATTTTAGTGTACCGAGTCAAACCATTTGTTCCAGTTCAAGTTCGGCTCAGGTTACGATTTCCTCACCTACACCAAATGCTGTAATTACGTGGACGGCAACTTCCGTTCCGGTCTCGATTTCTGGGGTTAACACCGCAAGTGGTGGGTCAACAATTCCGTCATTTACCTTAATTAACAACAGCGCTGTAGTTCAGGTGGTCCAATTTTCTGCGAATGCAGCAACAGGGGGCGCCTTAGCCTGTCCGGGTGGGGGAGTAAGTTATACCATTACGGTGAATCCTTCGCCAAACGTTGCTGTACCATCGAATCAGGTACTTTGTGCGAATACTTCCACGAATGCAGTTACCTTTTCCGGGAATGCCAACGTGTATAATTGGTCAAATAATACGACTTCTATTGGCTTGGGTGCATCAGGTCAAGGAAACATTCTTGCATTTAATGCCTTGAACAATACGAGTAATCCGGTGACAGCTACGGTTACGGTTACCCCTCAATTTTTAAATAACAACGTTGGATGCAATGGAATTCCGGTGACCTTTACCTATACAGTTAATCCAATTCCCGTAACGAATCCGATTGCTAATCAAACCATTTGTAATGGTACGAATTCAAGTTTGGTTACCCCGGGTGGAACAGCGACCAGTTACGCATGGACCAACAATAATCAAAATACTGGTTTAGCGGCATCGGGTTCGAATACCATTCCGGTTTTTCAAGGAACCAATGCAGGTGCTGCTCCGATTACGTCAGTAATTACCCTTACGCCAACATACTCCAATTTAAATGTTTCGTGTGCGGGGTCAACTTCTACCTTTAACATTACGGTTAATCCAACCCCAACCGTTACTGCCGTTGCGAATCAAGTGGTGTGTAACAATACGTCGACAGCTGCAAGCATTTTTACTGGGACAGGCACTTCGTACACATGGACCAATTCCAATAATGCGATTGGTTTAGCGGCTTCAGGAACAGGAACCATTGCCGCATTTAATGCGGTGAATGCAAGCAATTCAATTCCAAGTGTGGCTACCGTTACGGTTACTCCAGTGTTTACCAACAACAGTGTTTCTTGCCAAGGCATTCCAACCTCATTTACGTACACCATCAATCCAACTCCGGTGGTTACGGCACCGTCAAATCAAGTAATTTGTAATGGCGCTTCAAGTACGCAAGTGACCTTTAACGGTACAGGAACTCAATATAACTGGACTAATACCTTAACGAGTATTGGATTAGCCGCATCTGGATCGGGGAATATCAATGCATTTACGGTAAGTAACGGTACGATTAATCCCGTAGTTTCTCAAGTTTCGGTAGTCCCAGTATTCAGTGGAAACAACCTCAATTGTGCGGGAACGCCTCAAACCTTTAGCATTACGGTGAACCCGTCTCCGAGTGCGGTGCTTCCCGCCAATCAGATTATCTGTAACGGACAAGCAACTGCCGCCATCAATTTTACGGGAACGGCTACTTCGTATAGCTGGACAAATAGCTTAACAAGTATTGGATTGCTTGCAAGTGGAACCGGCAATATCCCAAGTTTTAATGCAGTGAATAATACGAATGCGCCGGTAGTTTCTACGGTAGTGGTTCAGCCTATTTTTACAGGGGCTAACTTGAATTGCCCAGGCGTATCTCAAACCTTTACCATCACGGTTAATCCAACCCCAACCATGGGTGTATTAACGAATCAGGTATTGTGTAACGGCACCTCTTCGGCTGCGATTAATTTTACGGGTACAGCGACCAGCTATGCATGGACCAACAACACACCAACCATTGGTCTTGCGGCAAGTGGAACCGGTAATATCGGTGCATTTTCTGTGATTAATGCAAGTAATTCAGCTGCGGTAACCGCAACCCTTAGCGTTACTCCGCAGTTTGCTAACGGGGGATTAACGTGTTCTGGTGCGGTACAACAAGTCACCATAGTTGTAAATCCTACGCCAATTATTACACCGAATCCAGATTTAACGTATTGCAATGGCGCCTCCACACCTGTTATTTCATTTGCTGGTACAGGTAATTCATATGCATGGGTAAATAATCAGACCTCCATTGGTTTAGCTGCCTCAGGTACTGGAAATATTGCTTCATTTAATGCGTCAAATCCATCGACCTTGCCGGTAGTTGCTACAGTAGATGTCACGCCTCTGTTTACTGCAAATGGGATCAGTTGTAATGGTGCGGTAGATCAATTCACAATCACTGTGAATCCGACCCCAACCTTAGCTGCGCTCGCAAATCAAGTGGTGTGTAATGGGTCTCCAACCACGGCAGTATCCTTTACTGGAACGGTTGCTGGAACTGTATTTAATTGGACAAACAACGCAACAAGCATCGGGTTAGTAGCTTCGGGATCTGGAAATATTGCTTCGTTTAATGCGGTGAATAATGGAAATAACCCAATCGTTGCACAGGTAAATGTAACCCCATCCTACGCGTTGAATGGCGTGAGTTGTTCAGGAACAGCACAATCCTTTACCATTACAGTAAATCCGACCCCGGCCGTGAATTTTAGTTTGGCAAATCAAACCATTTGTTCTCAAGGGGCAAGCAATACGGTAAATATTACATCCCCGACGAATGGCGCTGTTATTACCTGGAGTGCTACTACGATTCCTGCCTCCATTACAGGATTGAACCCAACAACGGGTAATGCCACCATTCCAACCCTAACCCTAACGAATAACAGTTCGGTTTCTCAGATTATTCAAATTCTTGCTTCCGCAACAACTCCTGGAAATGTAGCTTGTCCGGGTGGAGGTACACCGTACACCATTACGGTAAATCCAACGCCTGCAGTAACGGCACCTGCTAATCAAGTGGTTTGTCATAATACGAATACCAGTGCTGTATCTTTCTCGGGAACAGGTACCTCTTACACATGGACGAACAACCAAACTTCTGTTGGATTAGCGGCCAGTGGAACGGGTAGTATCGTCGCTTTTAATGCACTCAACCCATCGAATTCGGTGATTTCAACGGCTACAGTTTCAGTTACGCCGCAATTCACGAACAATAATGTTACCTGCCCAGGCCCTGTCCAAACATTTACGATTACAGTGAACCCAATTCCGGTAGTTACACCCATGGCGAATGCAACATTTTGTAATGGCACCAATACAAGTTTAA
>JAIXRD010000185.1 GCA_027485365.1 Cryomorphaceae bacterium
AGCCAACGGACATAAGCTTGAAGCCGTTTATACATGGTTCTCAGCATCCATTTTAAATTTTGGATATTCAAATAAAGTGGAGGAGCTCATGGAAAAATATAAGCCAACCTTTGTGATTTTCGTGGTGGGCTTAAATGAAATGTATGTGACCGACATGGACCGACGGACAGAAGCCGCTAAGTTATTCCTTAAAAAACTGGGCGATACCCCTTATTTATGGGTTGGTCCAGCAAACTTTACAACAGATCATGGAATAAATAAGGTATTCGAAACAACTGCCGACCCCGGTTGTTTTGTGTTATCAAAAGACCTAGAAATCCCACGAGGTGGTGATCATCGACATCCAAATACGGAAGGGTATAAAATCTGGATGGATTACATCGCCAGTTATATCCAGAGTAATCATGCCTATCCATTTAATTTTCTGCAACCAGAACGAACAAATTTCAAACTCCAAGGTAGGGTGATTTTAGCAAACGCAGCAAAAGATAAAGGGTATTAAGGGATGAATCAATTACTACAGGATTTTCATTATTTCTTTTACTACTCGCTTAAACAGCCTTGGTTTTTTACTGAGTATGGGTTCTTATTAACCTTAGCAGTATTCTTGTTAGGATACGCATTTTTCACGCCTAAGAGTCAGTGGAAATTAGGGTATTTAATTGCCTTTAGTTTGTTTTTCTATTATAAATCAAGCGGGCCTTTTTTAATGCTTTTTGTTGGGGTCATCCTCTGTGATTATTTTCTGGCTCGATGGCTTAGTACCTTGGAAGGGTCAAAACGAAAAGCCCTCTTGTTTTTTAGCATCGCGTATGGCTTATCTTTCTTACTTTATTTCAAATACTCAAACTTCGTAATTACAAACGTGAATGCGCTATTCGATACGAAGTTCACAACAAAAACGCTCTTTTTGCCCATTGGGATTTCTTTTTACACCTTTCAATCCTTAAGTTACCTTATTGATGTGTACCGAAAAGAAATTGAACCCTCAAAGAAAATACTAGACTATGGGTTTTATATGACCTTCTTTCCTCATTTGGTAGCAGGCCCAATTGTCCGAGCAAAAGATTTTTTACCTCAAATAAAGAATCCCTTAATTTTTGATCAATCCTTACTCAAGGAGTCCTTGCTACGAATCACTACGGGCTTGGTTAAAAAACTATTGATAGCCGATTTTTTAGGAAAATATGTGGATCTAATTCATGATGCACCCAGCGGGTTCAGTGGTGTAGAACATGCCTTAGCCATGTATGCTTATAGCTTTCAAATATATTTTGATTTTTCTGGGTATTCAGACATCGCCATTGGGATTGCCTTGATCTTAGGCTATCGAATGAAGGAAAACTTCTTTAATCCATACACCGCAGAGAATATTACTGTTTTTTGGCGAAAATGGCACATTTCACTTAGTTTATGGCTTCGTGATTACATCTATATTCCCTTAGGTGGAAACCGTAAAGGCATTGTCAATATGTATATTTTCCTTTTTCTAACCATGCTCATAGGTGGGATTTGGCACGGTGCCGATTGGAAATTTATTTTTTGGGGCTGTGCACACGGTGTATTACTCATACTTCATAAACTTTTCTTTAAACCCAGTGAAAACACCAACAATTGGTCCAAGGTACTTGGAATCATTTTGACCTTCCATTTGGTTGGTTTTCTTTGGATTTTCTTCCGTGCCACCTCATTCGAGACCGCCTTTGAAAGCATACAGGTTATCTTCACCAAAACAAATCCAATGGATCTTATTGGGTTCTGTTATACCCGTCCCGAAGTTATTTCACTCCTAATTATTGCTGCAGGCATTGTATTTGCCCCATGGAAAATGAAACAAAACGTAATAAACCGAGTTCTTTCATTACCTTTATATATATGGCCAGTTATACTCTTGGTTGCCTTGCAACTTATTCTTCAATTTCGCGACAACAGCATCGAACCGTTCATTTACTTTCAGTTTTAGTCATTCTGCTTAGTTCCCTAGTAGGACGAGCACAAGAAAGTTCTGAATTTGTTTATGTTCCTATTGAACGTCCGGAGGCCTTACAACCGGTGTTAAATGCTACTAAACTGACCAATGCGTATAAGGTAATTCATTTTGGCGACAGTCACATTCAAGGAGATCGGATATCAGGAGAAGTAAGAAACAACTTACAAGCACTTGGCGGAAATGGAGGGAGCGGTATGTTTTTTCCGTATTCGTTATGTAAAAGCGTAGGACCCACCGGAACAAACAGTAACATCACAGGAACGTATACCTATTCTTCGATATTAAAAAACCCAACGAAGCGACGAATTGGTTCTTTAGGATATGAAATCACCTTAACCCAAGGTGCAGTATTTACCATGGAATTTAATGAACAATTCAGGGGAAAGCGCAGTAAGGAATTTAGCATACTAATCCATGGAAAAATGGATACTGTGGCGATCGAATTAGCAATACCTGGCGTATTAAAATCACAAGAGTCCTTAGGTAATCAACGAACACTATATACCGTTGAATGTCCAGAAATCCCATCAAAAATACAATTTCGGGTCTTAAAAGAATGTTCACTTTGGGGATTAGAGTTCATTCAGGAAAGCGGTTTAGTATATCAACAATGCGGCGTAGTTGGTGCTCAATTCACACACTTATTACCAT
>JAIXRD010000281.1 GCA_027485365.1 Cryomorphaceae bacterium
ATCATTTGTTCAAGAGGCTTTTAATAGCCTCTTGAATCAAGACACAGACGATATCGAGATTGTTGTTAGCGACGACTGTTCTAGCGATAGTACTTGGGATGCTATTTTGGCGGTTGCGCAGTCTTATGTTGGACCCAAGAAGCTCATTATTTCTCGAAACGTCAGTAATCTAGGTATTGTTGAGAACTACGCTGCTGCCGTAGAGCAATCTACAGGCGAACTCATTTTTATGGCGGCGGGTGATGATATTTCAATGCCGGATCGCTGTTCTAAATCGATTCAATTCTGGCTTGATAATGAAAAGAAGTATGATTTAGTCGCTGCAGATGCGATTGATATGTCCTTGACCGGAGAGGTACTGGGGCGGAAAGATAGCAGCGATCTAGAGGAATGGACTGTGGAAAAGTGGTTTAAGAGAAGGCCATTTTTTTTTGGGGCAAGCCACATGGTAACCAGGAAATTACTCGAAATCGGGCCGTTGGATAACAACTTACCGTATGAGGACCAATGTTTGGTCTTTAGGGCGATTCTGATGGGGGGCGCAGTACGTCTACCCATTCCCCTGGTTAAGCACCGTCGGGGCGGCATGACTCAAAAAAACGAATTTAAAGTTGGGCATAGAAGGGCAGAATTTATTCCCAGCATGCGTCTAGAGATGTTGGAGTTGCAACAATTCTTAAGGGATGCCATATCCCTTAATAGGCGGCTTATTGTCGATGGCTTAATCAAGCAGCGAATGGCGTACTGTAATTCCGTGTTAACGCTCTTTAAAAGTTCCACGCCCATCAAATCACTATTTGTATTTTGGGGTTCCTCAGAGGTTCCGGTGAAAGATCGATATCGATATTCTCGATACATTTTATTTTATCCTGTTCTTTCGATAGCCCATGTGTTTAGGGACGGCATTCGTGTTTTAAGAGGGAAGGCATGACTCTGCTCACGAAGCTATTTTGTAACTTAAATGGTTACCCCTTTTTTCGGCAGACAAAAAGAAATACCTTATTCATCCAGCAATGAATATTTATTAAATTTTGATCAATGAATTTACTAGCATCTAATATAAACACCACCCCAAATCAATTGCGCTCGACTGATGCGGTGAAATTAGCGCTCGTTGTTTTGTTTGCGCTACTTTGGGCTATTTGGATTCAGCCACATACGATTGCTTTGCGTCACATATTACTTACAATCGGCTCGCTTCTTGGTCTATATGTGATGGCCAAAAATAAAGATCTGCTGATGAGCAAATCTGCAGTACCTATTTACCTGATACTGGCTCTTTTTGCCTGGATCACTTTTCATTTATTCTTCTTAAGCACTCATTACGAATTGCAGTTAAAGGAGTACCAAACCATATGGAAGCGCATTCTATGGGGGCTTCCATTTGCGGTTGGCTTAGGAATTGTGCTCGGGCAGACATATCGAAAAAAGGAGCCTTCAGATAAGGATCTCCGTTTTGAAAAAATGCTTCAGTGGATTTTTGTGACAGGTATTACAGCACCAACGTTCATTTACTTATTGAAGTTTGGCGTAACGGCGCTGGCCGTTAAATTGGGTTGGAATTTAGCAGACGTTGCCATGATTCTTTTGCACCCCCCGCCATGGATCATTCCTAAGATGGCTTATATATATTTTTGCCTACCGGCCCTTGCTTTGGCATGCGGACAAATTATACGGATCATGAAGAGTCCAGGCCAGAGCTTTTATCTCTCCACGGCTATATATTCAGTAATTATTGCAGCTGTTTTTATCGTCTTCTATCTAGAAAATGCTAAAAATGGCTTTGCTTATGCAAGTGCTCTCTTTTTTGCTATGCTGATAAGAACTGGTTTTGATAAAAGATCGCAATTGAATTTTCGCATGTGCGTAGTTATTGCCGGCGCAGTACTGACTGTGGTTTTTTTATTGGCACAGCATGTGCAAAAAAATGATTCCTGGATGACCTTGTTTTCTGACATTAAGGTTGCACAACGCCTAGATGATATTGACGCCTGGAAAGATTATGGTGCTCGCGGTCTTCCAATAAATGATATGGGCAAAGTTGTCTCTGGTACGAATTATATGCGCGCAGCCTGGGCTCAAGTAGCGTTAGAGTTCATAGCTGAAAAACCAATGGGTTACGGTTTAATTTTCAAATCTTTTGGTGCAATCGCTCTAGAAAAGTGGCCGGAGTCGACATTAGACACATCGCATAGTGCTTGGCTTGATTTAACGCTCGGAATTGGTATTCCGGGCGTGGCTTTAATATTGCTATCTGGGCTGCTGGCCCTCATTAATACAAAAGGAGTGGGCCTCGATTTTTGGGGGGCAGCTGTATTTTGGTTGCTGATTAGTATTGCCCTGCTAATGATTACTACAGAGGTAGCACGTAAGGGCTATATAGAGGCACTCCTTTTTTTAATCCTTTGGGCAGCTGGTTTTGGTCTTAATGCTAAAGTAAATATGAAATTGGGAAGTCCTGCCGAAAATTTATTTCCAACCAGTAAATAAATTTGTAAACATGTTTTATTAAATTTATTAAACACATATGAAAAAAATTGCCTTAATTACTGGCATTACTGGCCAAGATAGCTCTTACCTTGCCGAGTTCTTATTGGAAAAAGGTTATGTTGTTCATGGTATTAGCGCCGCGCATCTTCGTTTAATACCGGGCGTATTGATCATTTTTATCAAGATCCGCATGTCAATCATCGGGATTTGATGTTGCATTATGGCGATCTGTCGGACACCAGTAATTTGGTGCGCATTATTCAAGAGTGCCAGCCCGATGAGATTTATAACCTAGGTGCGCAAAGCCAGGTTGCGGTCTCTTTTGAGTCCCCTGAATTGCAGAGCTTGCAGAAGCGCTCGGGGATACGGTCGGCTATAAAGGAAAAATCAGCTTTGATGCCAGCAAGCCCGATGGCAGCCTGAGAAAGTGGATTGATTCGGGCACATTGAATAACTTGGGATGGAGAGCAAAAATTGGGTTGGATGAAGGCTTAGGAAGGCTTATCAAGATATGCTCTCAAGATAAGGTGAAATCTTGGCCGAGAACAACATTGCAATTACTTCATTTCGGTAATGTAATAATTGGAAGGCCAAATAAAGTACTAAAATTATAAAGTGCTAAAAATTTAATAAAGACGATTATGAATCAAAATTCATCAGGACAGCTTAGTTCGCAAGATCAAATAAATGACCCAGAGATCTCCCTTCTCGATATTCTCGTCTTTTTAAGGTGTTCATATAAATTAATTGCATTCATTGGTATTCTTGGAGTTGCAGTTTCGTTCAGCTATCTTCTGATTACGCCAAAACATTACCAAGCGAGTGCACAAATCCAGATGGCGCAAATTAGCGCCGCTAATAACAACAACATTAATCCCTTAGGCGTCAATATTGAAGAGCCCGCCCTTTTAATTGCGCGCCTTTCATCTCCGACCAGCTATACAGCTGAAATTACTAAAGCATGCGGAATAGATTCAGCAAAAGACGCCCAAGCGATATTGTCTAAATCAGTGAAGTTGACTATTCCAAAAGGTGTGGCAAATGTGGTTGATCTTAAGTTTATTGGTACGTCACCTGAAGCGTCTATTAATTGTGTGCAAGCAGTCTTTAATTTGATTAAAACTACTCAGGCTCTAATTATTAAGCCTTATATCGAAGAGGCAAAAGCAAGGCTTTTAGATAATCAAGAGCGTCTTACCAAGGCACAAGACTTGGTAATGAAGGCGGATAAGTCCGGCTCAGCTATGGGCGCCGCCTACCTGTCAACTCGCGATGAGATTCGCTTTCTCTTGGATGAGAGCGCTGCCCTGAAAAATGTTGTTGCCTCAAATGATAGTAGGGCCACCCGTTTGGTGGCACCTATCTACGTAAGTAATAATCCGATTGCCCCCCAAAAGCGCAATATACTTCTTGGGGGTTTATTTAGCGGACTTTTCTTAGGTCTATTGATTGCTTTTGGGCGTCAGATTATTCTGAACCTCAAAGCACAACTCGAGAACAATACCGACCCCAAATAGTGTGTACGCGTTAACAGTTTTTGACATCTCGGGCATGGCTGCAAGATAGCCCTTGTGATATTTAATGGCTTGGTATTGCTCAAGCTAGCGCATGACTGTCTCGGACATGCTCCGCCTATCGCGGCGCATGATAGTGGGTATACTGACGACGGATGTCAATAAATCCTGCAGATCAGGATCATGACCAGCCTGCCTCCTAGACGCTTGGAGATTAGGTTGATTTGTCCGCCACAAAGACGATCGATTATTGCTCATCTGCGGCGAATTGCCTTACAAATAAAGCCATCACTGGTATTAATAAGCCTTCATCAAGCGCATTATGGACATGGCCTTCTTTTATTCCAAAGGTGGGTAGGGAGCTTGCGCCCGCCTGATCCACCTTGGTTTTGCAAATTATGATTTTAATTCGCCCATATTTGGCTCCACAACAAAATCTCTGTCATATTGAATGATTATTTGACTGTAACGGCAGCATAGACCAGTTGCAAATGTACCGCATCCCGTAGCGCCCCCAAAAATAGAGTTACCCGCATTGGCAAGTAACAAACTGAGAATATTTTGGCGGATACCATAGGACTAGATTCCCGTACTATCTGGTATGGGTTACATTTATTTAATTGCAATGCGCACATCGGGATTCCTACTCGCATCAGAAATGAAAGTAAAAAGCAGAAACATTTAGCGTATTAGCAGGCAAGACGGGCAGATGGCACTAATCAATGAAGGTAATAAAGGCAGAAAATTGGCACAATAAGCCTGAATAGTTGATGATGCATACCCAAGTTCAATCAGACTGATAAAGATGTGCGTCACTTGTAAGGAGTAAGTAAATAAAGAGTCAGTGGGTTGCATGCAAGAAAGCATGAAAAGAGGGCCATAAAGGATGGAGGAAGGGCTGGATAAACCCTGTACCAAGCCTCTAGGCAATGGTGAAGGGAGGCTAAAACCTCAATATGAAGGAATATCTAGAGTAAAAATGCAGACCTCAGCTCTTTTTGAAAATAAGGTAGTTGAGAACCATATGCTCGTAAATGAGTTGGAAAAGTATGAAAATGAAGTCAAGCGCTTAGAGATGGGTATCAATATGAGTATTGCAGAGCGCGGCTGAGTGAATATGCAAAAAATGAATGCCCGCAGCAGTGGTTTCTTGTATATAGAGTTAGGTGGCAAGGCAAGCAAAGCGTGGAGCGTGTGGTAAGCTTATGGACTTCAAATAACGCGAGTTTTAAAGACATTCAAGGAAAAGTCAGACTGGTATTTTGATAAATTAAGAAGAATCTCGTATGTCCACTTTGCTACTGAATACAACAAAAAATTTTGATGTGATTAAAGTCAGAAAAGGAATGAATCAAGCAAAAATGCTACTTAAATCCTTGTGTACTAAATTTTAAAAAATGATGTATTTGACAATAACTCAAAGTTATTTATAAGAATTTTCATAAAAAATTTACTAATATGAGTATAAAAAAAAAGCAATTGTCATAGGTTCCGGTTTTGCTGCTACAGTGACAACCATCGCCTTAACTTTAAAGAATTATGAAATAACAATTATTTATCCAAATGAGTATGACAAATCTAATTATTTAATTAATAGTAAATTTAATTGCTCGAAAATTTTTAAAAAAGGGCTGTCTTTCTTTTTTAAAAGTATAAATATCAATAAAGAATTTAAACTAGTAGAACAGTCTTTGCCTGGAGGACATTCTAAAATATGGGGCGGCTTTTTTGATAATTCTAAAAAATTAAGCTCTTTTTCAGATAAAATAATAAAAGAAATAGAGAAATATAA
>JAIXRD010000134.1 GCA_027485365.1 Cryomorphaceae bacterium
GATTGACGAAGTTGTAAAAACTGACCTTGTAAAAACTCATATTGATGACAAATCTTCAGCAGATTTTCAGGACTACTACTTCTTGACACTTAACAACGAAAAACTTTACAACAACTCAACTAACTTTTTCAGACAGTTTAAAAAATGGTATTCACTTCAAGGTATTGACAACAACTACCTTAACAAACTTGAAGTAAATAAAAAAGAAATCTTAAAAAATATTCGTGCAGACAAATTAGCCCATCTCTATTTTGAAACATTTAATAAGGTGACTATTAAACACGGAAAAGGCAATAAAGAAAAAGACTTTGGTTCATTCTTCACTAAACTTGTTCATACCTTTCAACCAAATGAGTATTGTGCATTAGACAATCCAATTAAGAACTACTTCGGACTTAAAAAAGAGAGTTTTTTCATTTCGTTTTTTATCATTAGTGTTGAGTATAAACATTGGGCGACCAATAATAAAAAGTTATTAAAAGACATTAGAAAAAAATTCCAACAGGAGGATAGCAAAGGGATTTTACAGCATGAAAAAATTACAGACTTGAAACTTTTAGACCTTATATTTTGGAGCAAAGCAAACAGAAAATGACAAGAACGACGAAGTATATCAACACCCACCCAAAAGGCGGAGTTTGTTACTCCCATCAAAACAAACCAATTACCAACTATGAACCACTGGACTGAGTTGAACAACGCACTCCACAAAACGTTTGTATTTTCGACGTTCCAAGAAGCAATAGACTGGATGGTAAAAGCACGTGTTCACATTGAACAATTGAATCATCACCCAAAATGGACCAACATATACAACACCGTAACGGTTGAGTTAAGTACACACGACGAAGGAAATATTGTTACCGAAAAAGACCGGAAATTAGCGCAGCTATTAGATTCTATCTAGCGACATCTTGCTCCAACTTCAAACGTTTCAGCCATTCTGTCATACAATGTAAAAAGGCACAGGCCTTGTAAGATTCAGCGCGTGAAACATGAACATTTTGATCATCGCATTTGGCCTTATGCCCTTCCGGGGGCCTTTATCCTTGCCATCCTTTGGTTAATTCAATGGGCGCAGCATTTATTTGCCCAGCCATTTTATAAATTCGGCATTTTACCAAGAACCGTAGAAGGCTTGAAAGGGATCCTGTTTATGCCGCTAATTCATGACAAATTCGATATCAACCACCTGTTTAACAACTCCGTCGCGTTTTTATTACTTTCTACCCTCCTCGCCTATTCCTACCGAAAAGTTTTTCTTCCCGTATTACTGATCAGTTGGATTTCTTGCGGCGCCCTTTTATGGGGTTTTGCAGAGAATCACGGGTCCTATCACATCGGCATTAGTGGCGTAATTTACTCCTTGTTTTCTTTCCTTTTTGTATCGGGTATTATTCGCCGCTATTTTCCACTTCAAGCCTTATCGTTTTTGGTGGTCTTTCTTTACGGCAGTTTAATTTGGGGGATATTCCCCATCGATCAACACATTTCATGGGAAGGGCATCTCGCTGGTTTCGTGAGTGGGATTATCCTCGCGGTTGTGTTTCGCAAGCAGGGACCAGTTCGTCCGAAATATCAATATGAAGTGGAGCGTGAATTAGGCATTGATCCCCCAGACTTAGAAGGTGAATGGTTACGCCGTATGCAAGAACAAGAAGAAAAATCAGACCCGCTGATCATTTCGTATCAGTACATTCCTAAACGTGCGGAACCCGTAGCTACACCTCCGGACGTTCATACGCAATCAAACACGCCGTCCCCGGACCAAGCGCCCTTGGATCCGAACCAAGAAAATCAACCGTAACCAAGGCTCCTGTTTGCAAGTGAATTTGTTCTCCTGTTAACCAGGTCAAGAATTCTGACATGCCATCATTGTGCCCAATAAATAGCATGTGATCTTGCGCCTCGTTTGAAAGGATCATTTTCCATTGGTCAAGGGTAGCCAAGTAAAGCTCCTCCGAATAGGTAATAGGAATTAAGGGATTACAGGCCCTCGCAGTTTCTCGGGTACGTTGCGCGGTAGAACAACGAATTGAGGTGATTGGAAGTGATTGCATTAATTCCTTAAGCTCCGCCACTTGGTTGATTCCTTTGGGTGCCAAACGCCGATCGATATCTTTACCGCTCAATGCATGCTGCTCCGTTTTTGCATGCCTTAAAAAATACCACCTCATAGGCTTTGGTTTTTCAATAAGCGTTCATTGAGCAGTTTCAAATGCGGTACATTCAAATGATTCTCTAACAAGACCAAATGATCCATCCGATGCGCATCAGTTCCTACGAAATCCACGGTAAATTGATCCAACATGCGCTCTGCTTGTTTTTTAACTTCCGGACCATAATGTCCCGTTAAGGAATTCAAGTTGAGTTGAATATTCACCCCCATCGCACGGTATGTTTCCGCGGAGGTTAAGGATCCATGAAAATAAACGTAGCGTTCAAAATGTGCTAATATAGGGGTATAGCCCTTGTCTATTATTCGCTGAAAGGTTTCTATCTCAAATACGGGTGCATTCACAAAACTGAATTCAACCAAGACATAGCGCTGAGGGCCAAAACATAAGAGCGGGGTATTTTCTAAGCGTTCAAGAAATTGATCATCCAAATAATATTCTGCTGCCAACTCCACCCGGATTGTCAAGCCTGCTTCATCCATTGCTTGTTTAAGCTCCAAAAATCGAAGCGCAAGGTCGGCTTCAGTATTCGGGTACATATCCATTTTGATATGTGGTGTAATAATGCATTTTTGATAGCCAAACTCCTGCATTTTACTTAACATGGCAAGTGATTCTTCCATGGTGCGTGCGCCATCATCCACGCCAGGTAAAAAATGGCTATGCATATCGGTATTGAACCATGATAAACTCAAGGGAGCTTGTATATTCTGCGCCTCAGGCTTAGAAAAAATACGCGACAACCAGCCCATTAGCCGTACATTTTCTTGTAATAATCTAAGTATGCTCCCGAAGTCACATGCGCAATCCAATCTGGATTATTCAAGTACCAATCTATGGTTTTGGATAAGCCTTCTTCGAAGGTAATCGACGGTTTCCAACCGATTTCTTTTTCCAATTTTGACGCATCAATCGCGTACCGCATGTCGTGCCCGGCACGGTCTTTAACAAAACGAATCAACCCGCGCGAACTGCCTTCGGCACGGTCAAGTTTCACATCCATTAAGTCGCACAAGCGATGTACTAAATCTAAGTTGGTCCATTCGTTGAGGCCTCCAACGTTATAAGATTCCCCGAGTTTTCCTTTGTGAAAAATTGCATCAATGGCTGCTGCATGGTCTTCCACCCACAACCAATCTCGGACATTAGATCCTACACCATACACCGGAAGTTCTTTTCCATGAACGATGTTATTGATCATGAGCGGAATCAGTTTCTCTGGAAAGTGATGACTGCCGTAATTGTTTGAACAATTCGACATTTTAATGGGCATACCATAGGTATGAAAATAAGCCATTACAAAATGATCGGAAGCGGCCTTTGAAGCTGAATACGGACTGCGTGGGTCGTAGGGAGTTTCTTCGGTAAAATACCCCGTTTCCCCTAAACTTCCATACACCTCATCGGTAGATACATGATGGAACACGTGATTTGATAAATCTGCTCCCCAAAAGGAACGTGCAGCTTCTAACACATTGACTGTTCCCAGTACATTTGTTTTAACAAATTCTAAAGGTCCTTCAATGGAGCGATCCACATGGGATTCTGCAGCTAAATGAATAACATCCGTGATTTGATAGGTTGCAAACACCGAGCGAACTGCATCTAAGTCCTGAATATCAACCTTTACGAATTGATAATTGGGTAAATCCGCTACATCACTTAGATTTTCCAAATTCCCGGCATACGTCAACTTATCTAGGTTGATCACTTGATACATTGGATAGGTGGTCAATAACCTACGTACTACGTGGGATCCAATGAACCCAGCGCCTCCTGTAACTAAAATTCGTTTTTGAAACTCCATCACAAACTCCAATAAACTAGGGAATTAATTTTCCCTTTATAGATTCCTTTAACATCAATGAATACCCCTTGGCCGTCCTTCAATAATCCCTTGAAATACGATTCATCTAAGTCCGCATATTCACGGTGATTTACTGCAACGATAATTGCATCATATTGGGTTCCGGGTTGATCAATAAGTCCAACGCCATATTCATGCATCATTTCTTCTGAAGAGGCATGTGGATCAACCAAATCAACCGACATCTGAAAGGATTTTAATTCATTTACGATGTCAATCACTTTAGAATTTCGAATATCCGATACATCTTCTTTGAAGGTAGTACCCATAATTAAGGCCCGTGCCTCTTGAATAATTTTTCCTTGAGCAATGACACGTTTCACCGCTTGTTTAGCGATGTAAAAACCCATGGAATCATTCACATAACGTCCACTGGTAATCACTTTCGAATGGTATCCTGCTTGTTGCGCGCGGTGCGTTAAGTAATATGGATCTACGCCGATGCAATGTCC
>JAIXRD010000036.1 GCA_027485365.1 Cryomorphaceae bacterium
GGCATGACCATGTGCTGCGTGAGTCATGAAATGGGCTTTGCCCGCAAGGTCAGTGACCGGGTGATCTTTATGGATCAAGGCCGCATTGTGGAAGACTGCAGTAAAGATGATTTCTTTGGTAAGCCCGAAGAGCGTTCTGCTAGAGCAAAAGATTTCTTATCCAAAATACTGGCGCATTAAAGCTATAACAAGCGAACGCTGTACTGCAGGTTTAAATCAATTGCGGCTTAATGCGCTTGCTCTGCAGCATCTCGATATTCATTTCTGCCGTTAAGTTAGAAGAATAGAAACGCTCAATCATCTCGACCGAGGTTCGAGCATTACGGGCCAGCGTCAGTAAATCAATGCCATTGCCGTAGAGCAGCCTAAAGGTGATGGCAGTATGGCGTAGGCTATAGAGGGTGCGTAGCTGGCCATATTGCCCGGTTCTCATATTGGCCTTTTCCAGTATTTTTCTAAAGTGGGTTGTGAGGAGCTGAATTGCCCCTTCCCGATCTTTTGCTTCCGGAAGAAATAAATAATCATTGGGCTTGCCATATCCTCTGGATTCTTGATATTGCTTAAGTGACTGGTACACGCCATTGGCTGCGCGCATAGTAACTACTTGTCCGGTGTGTCGTTTAGTCTCAGGCAGGTTTAATCTCAGGTAGGTACTAGAGCCTGTAATAACCTCAATGTGTTTGTGCTGTATCAGCTTAATGTCGACTGGCCGAATGAAGGAGTTCACCATAAAACGGATCAGCCAGCGCATTTCAAGTGGAACGGTATCTCGCTTTTTAAATGCCCCCGCTGAAGTACTACGGTGCGTAAGTACTATTTTTTCTTCTTCGCCAATAACTGGGTCTGCCAACTTTTTGCTAGCTTTAACCAGCCCCCAGTACTCCGTTAGGCTAAAACTCCCCCTGGGGATGCTTTTGGTCTTTAGTTTCGGAAACTTGGGTAATTTATAGATGGCACCATCATCGAGCGCAATTTGCAGTATTCGTTTGAGTAAACCCAAGTACTGTTTAATGGTGATCGGTTTAATGGCTTGATTTTGTAAATGCAGAATAAATTCTGAAATTTGCTTGATCTGGATTGATCCAATAGGGATTCTATCGAAATAGGGGTCTAGTTGGGCCCGCAAGCGACTAATAAACATCCCCAGCGTCTGCTTTGTAATATCGCTCTGAAAGCATTTTTGATGCTCTATCACTAAGGCTTTACTGGAAAAATAGTTGAAATTGAGCTGATCTGGCGCTGAAATTACCCGAAACTCGGTGAGAGTGGGTAAAGCCGAAGGAGGATAGGGCAAAACCTTCGCACTAAGCACGCCCGTATCCATGAGGCAGGCATCGTTTGCTGCCTCAAAGGAATTTAAGGAATGGTGCTCATAAAATATCATTTTTAATATTAATTTGTATAGGTAAATTTAATCACATCAATTTCTGTAATAGCATGAGTATTTTTGATAGTTATTAAAAACCTAAATTAATTTGATACTAAAAAATTTCCATAAAAAAACCACCCCGAAGGGTGGTTTAAGATTTTCTAAGAAAAAGCTAGCTAAGCTAGCATTAAATTAGAAAGTGTGACGTACGCCTAAGGAGTACTGGCTAGCACCAGCTGAGTAATTAACACCGCCAACAGTAGTTACATTTGATGATTGTGTAGCGCCATAAATTGCATACAGATTAGTACGCTTGCTGAGGATGTAGTTGGTGCCCAATTGATAGCCTGTGAAGCTTGATGTAGGTTCATTGGCGCCAAAAGCTTGATAGCTACCATTACCTACGCTTGCCCAGCTCTCAATCTTAGGTGTCCAGTTGCCACGAACGCCCAACTGCTGTGCGGAGCGCTTTAGATACTGATTGGTGTTCAGGTTATTAGTAATCTTACGGTTTACGTAGTTTGCGTATGCCTTCAAAATACCAAAATCATATACTGCACCAACAAATGCACCTGAATCAGTAATGTTGTTACCGTTTGTAGCAACCGCAGTACCAGTAGTTGGGAGAACTACACCAGACCCACCAATTCCTGCAACTGTTCCGAGTGTTGTGCCAACTGTGCTGTCAGTTTCATTTTTGAACACTTGATATGCAGCACCAATATATAACTGTTTGTGTTGGAAGTTAATGCCTACACCTCCACCAGAGTTATTGGCAGTACCACCAGTGCCAATAGCCGAGACAGCAGCGGAACTGGCAGTAGCAGCAGTGGGATTAACGGCGGTGTTGCTTGCACGAGTCTGATTGGAGTCAGCATTATTCTGTGAATAGAAGCCAACAAATTGAAGGCCTGAAAAACGGTCTGACTCAAAACGAATCGAATTGTTCTGACGAACGATCAACGCATTCGAAGTAACACCATTACCGCCTTGTGGATAAATTACTGAACCAACAGCATTGTTAGTTTGACCAGGATCAGTTGCAGCTAATAAATTAAAGATTGGTGTGTACTGGGTACCAATAGAAGCATTACCAATACCTTTTTGACGCAAACCAACAAATGTTTGACGATTAAATGTATTTTCGCCGCCAGCAGCAAATAGATTGGATGAAGTTGGTGCTAACTGCACTTCAACAGTAAAAAATGCAGATGTACCGCCACCCAAATCTTCAGTACCACGGAAGCCTAAACGTGGTGTTGTTTCCGCACCAGAACCAAAGCTGGCTGTTTGTGCTTTACCAACAGCGGTTGCAGCGCTGACTGGTGAGCCGCCGCTAGCAGCAGAGGAGGGTACGCCACGTGCACTAGTGCCAGTAAAACCCACATCCAAAATACCGTATACAGTCACTGAGGACTGAGCTTGAGCAGCGCCAGCAAATGCTGTTACCGCTGCGATTGCAAATAGCGATTTTTTCATTCTTTAAATCTCCA